>WAMZ01000142.1 GCA_015522055.1 Candidatus Geothermarchaeota archaeon | reverse complement strand
TGGTCAGACTCCTGCTTAACAACCCTAATGTCCTTCGCACCCTGAACAACTAGGAGTGGAACCTTAACATTAGATATATAGTTTATGGGGGACCTCTCCTCAAGCATCCTAAGGTCATCGGGGTCATCAGGATCGCCGACCCACCTCTTCATATACCGCCTCCAATATGGAGGTACTGATTTAACGAAGGTGACTAGATTACTTGGGCCAAACCACTCAGCCGCCACCCTCCAATAATCAGGGAGCCTAGTAATACATGACAGTGTCAGGAAACCACCGAAGCTACCCCCGAAGACCCCTATCCTATCGGTATCAACCCATTTCTGGGCCTCCAGATACTTAATTAAATATTCTATATCCCTCAGCTCACCGCCGCCCCAATCCCTATTTATGAGATCCCTAAACCTCTTCCCGAATCCGGTGGAGCCTCTGAAATTGGGTTTAACGACTGCGACCCCTCTATGTAGCATATACTGTATAAATGCAGAGTATTCCACCCTACTCTGGCTCTGCGGCCCACCATGTAGGTACACTACAACGGGATGCTTACCAGGCTCCCTAGGCCTATAAACGACGGTGTGGATCTTCAGACCATCGAATGACTCATAATATTCAATGACTGGTCTAACCAACATGGAGGGCGGTACATCGCCATGGAATAAGTTTATAAGCCTCCGGAACTCGCCGCTGAGGTCGAGCCTATACACCTCGGAAGGCCTATCAGGAGTAGATAGAAGGATATAAAATACATCCTTCCCCCATTCACTGAATAAGCCACCCACAACACCCTCCGGTACGTATACACGCTTAACCCTTCTACTTCCTAGCTCCAGAATATAGAGCTGGGAATATCCCTCCCTATTCACAGAGAAAAGTAGGTATCTATCACCTAATATGCCTGCTTCCACATCAAACTTGCCTGTCCATACAGTCTTCATAACCCTCCTAACAACATCATAATACGCCAAGTAGCTAAAGTCGCTCCTATAGTCGGTAACAAGGAAAAAACCATTACCGTGAGGAGCAAGTGGATTAAAAACTACATCCCCTTCATGAGGAGTAAGCTCCCTAAAGTCTCCAGTCGACATTGTATATAGGTATAGACTAGTATCCTCATGACTTCTGATATCATTTAGAATCACCCCATCCTGAAAGAACCAGTAGGGAACCATATATCCCCCAAAGCCCTCCAGCAACTTCCTACGTTCCCCTCCATTTATATCGATGTAATATAAGTCGAACCTAGACTTATCATCGTAGTTAGCCATATATATGAAGCCATGGTCCTCATACCCCCAACAGAAAATCGAGCTATAGTGAACAACGTCATCGGCTGTGGCGATCGGTTTGAACCAGCCCTCGGAATCTATATAGATATAGAGCTGAAAAACCTCATTCCCCATATAGTCAACCATAAATAGTAGATATTCACCATCTCTAGACCATGCGATGGGGAAAGCCCTATAATCAACGAATGGCGTAAGCCTCCTCAGCCTATCCCCATACTGGAGCCAGATATTTACTTGTCCGGAGGTATCCAGGGCATATGCATAGAGCTCTTTAGAGGGATTGGGTGCAAAACCATACAGGACATCATATGACAAGAGTCTATCCAAGAAATCCGTCTCCAAACCACCCACCATAAAATATTTAAACTATTTCAAACATTATAGACATTATCCAAACCTCTCACTCAATAAGTATTCTCCAATCTCAACCCAATTATATACCCTAATGATTCTATCCATAGGTGGGTCGATACCCACCTGCTCCAGCGACTCATTCCAAGGCTGGTTAAAAATCACCCCCAAACCACCCCTCAATGCAAATTTAGAGACCGTATATGGATTATCATCTATCAGGACATCTACCCCAAGGTCGACCCTCTCATCACCAATCCCAACAAGCAGTTTATCGTAAACCACACCCACATTATCGAGCCATTCCCGAGTAAGGTCATATGTGTAGTCAGGCCGTGCAGTCACAATCAAAATATTATATCGATCTTTAAGTGCCTTTATCACCTCCGGCGCCCCCTCGATGACCGGAATACCCATAATGAAGTCGGCGTCAAGTAGATGCTTCTCAAAAACCTCTTTAAACCCATATCCACCTATTGATGAATCCCACCTATTTACATCCTCCTTAGAGAAATCTCTATCTAATACACCCTTCATCTTAAGAACATTTATAAGATGTGCCACATGATCGCCTATTACCCCATCTATATCAATCGCTACCCACATCACGAAAACCTTAAAATTAATCTAATCGGGAAATATGCTTTATAACAGTTAATTTAAATATTAATACACTGAGGGTAAGACGGAGGAAATATCAAACTTAGGTAATAGAATATGATTAGATATCTTGATGTATCCAAGAAG
>WAMZ01000141.1 GCA_015522055.1 Candidatus Geothermarchaeota archaeon | reverse complement strand
ATCTATACATCCATAATTCATTGTTGTCATATACCCTATTTAGGCTCATCCTAAGGCGTCCATCACTATACCTAATTATATTATATGGCCCTAGGTTCAGGCCGGTCTCAACCATCCCCCTATATATAATAGAGACGCCATCCCTTCCCGACGCCGGGGCCTCGAGATACTTCGGCGAGACCCATACATCGAACCCGTAGTAGCTGCCATAGATATACTTCACCACCATGTCTCCATATAGGATGGTATCCCCCGAATCTATATGACTTGACAGGAATATTCCTGGATTGGCTACTCCAACTCTATTCCTCCAGCTACCACCAAGATATGGGTCCCCGAGGTAGAGTGCATCGACATACATCGATAAACTTGACAATGCTACTATTAGGATACAGGCGGCCAACACATATTTTGCCCTTGACCCACCATATCCACCCGATATCCCAGCCAGTAATGCAAGTGGGGGTATAAGGAAGTCGATGAACCTATATATCAATGCCTGGAAGAATGGGTTGCCCCCAAATAGGCTATAAACTATGATCCATGACACCCCAAGGAACCAGGAATATATGCCTATCCCGCTGTGGGAGCTCCCTACTTTTGTTGTGGCTACATATGCAAGTATACCTAGTAGGATATATTGTATTGAGTAGGTGAAGTGCCTCACCTCAAGTATAGGCTCACCCGTCGTCAGCCCCATAACCAGGACCAGATATGATAGCGCCACCAAAACTATTGATAAGGCCAGGATATTCATAGTTAGCCTAACACCCTCCCTACGCGTCCCGGGATGTATATAGCCTAGGAATATGAAGATTGTTAGGTATGCACCCATCGATATCAGTGTCTCGGGTATGAACTCAGGGAGCCTGAGCCCCAGATGCCCCAGCCCAATATAATGTAGATACGCTATGGTGAATATGGTGGCCGCCGAGGATACCGCCACCAACCCCCTAAGCCTCCCCCTAGCAATATATATAGAGCCGATGGTGAGTAGGGAGATGAAGGCCATGAATGTCGTTAGATGGTGGCTGAATACCAGGCCCAGGGACAATATTACCAGTGGTATAGAATCGGCCCATCTCCCGGCGTATAAGACGATGTACATCGTTGCGAGATACAATGTAAAAGTGTAGGCCTCCTTAGTGACACCAGCACCCATGAAGAAGGCCGGGTATAATAAAGCAGATATCGCCGATGCCGATATAGCGGCAAACTCACCAGCCGCCCTCCTACCCAATACATATATGAATACCGCCGTACCCAATCCATTTATCGCTGGATATAATATAGCCATTAGACCCCCAACATCCACCCCTAGGACTATTGCAGAGACAAGCGATGTAAATATACTGCCTGGCCAGAAGCTATTATAACTATCGAGCACCGCGGCCTCAAGCGGGATCGGTGTATAACGCTCTATCGTCTCTGCATCATATAGGAGTGGCCATGCATCTATGGAGAAGGGCATCCCAGTAACAAGGGCTGGGTAAAGCCTAATTAAGACTGTTACAGCGACTATAGCCATATAGATTAAGGCTTTAAGCCTCATCCACGCTCCACCCAGCCATAGTAGAAGTAGTAGCCCGAGGCCACAAAATATATAATTGTAGCTATGGTTGGTGAGGCTATGGGGCTTGGTGGGGGCGGGATATGTATGAGGAACGATATATTGCCCACCATCCATATGATGCTGGTTAGTAGGGTAGATGCCACAATACCGATGATAACGGCTATCGACATATACCTTAGGAATTGTAGGTAGATGCTTAGCCTCACCTCACCCTCCCTATACCCCATATCGACCAATATCCCTATATGGTCACTATGCTCATCTAGAAGCCCCCCAACCAAGTATTTAATGACTATAATCGAGAGGATTGCCGGAGGAACCACCGCAACAAATAGAACTAGTGGAGATAGACCTACCCTATTGGAGTAGTAGTCCACAACCTCGACCGGCCCAGCCACCATAGCCTCGGGCGAGGCATTTATATATACGCTCCTAATCACATCTTCTATACCAGGCCTACCGGGATCCACCCTAACCCGGATGAGACTCGAGTAGTTCCCATGTACTCCCCTGAGATGCCTAGCGACACCAATATAGACCAATATCTCCGAGTCATAGGGCTGGCCAGCGCGAATAACCCCAACCACCCTCAGCCTAGAGAAATATTTATTGAATATCGATGCAACCAACAGCTCATCCCCGAGACGGATCCCTAGAGCCCTAGCCAGGTCTACACCGACCAAAGCGGCGCCGTAGTCAGCCCCATCTATATACTCCCCCTCAACCATCTCTGGGCCGGCCACCGCTCTGAAGCTATCCGGGTATACCCCCCTAACAATCACTGGGCTGCCGTTAACATAGGCTGGTATAGGTAGCTCAGGCGAAACCGCATAGACACCATCAATACCATATAATTTATCTATGCCGCTTAGGTCTAGTATCCCGGTGAATGGGGTTGTGCTTCTATTACTGAATATGATTACTGTGTCGGGGCCCGAGGATACGTAGTTTACTAGGCCCGTGTATAGGCTATAGACTGTGTTGAGGCTTGTGATAGTTAGTGTTATGGAAATGGCTATGAGTAGTAGGGTTAGAAGTCTATACCTCCGCTTTATCAAGGGCTCCCTAATCACCCTCACTATAAACCATCCCCAAAGCCGGCAGGGAGAATAGAATCATTATATGCCCCAGCAGTATCAGGCCCGAAGATAATATTACCAGCTGGTCCAAGCCAAGTACGGGCGTAATGTCCAGCCCATACAATAGATATAGTATCCTCGCCACCACCTGGCTAGCCACGAGCCCGGCAGATATACCTACAAATGTCGAAGCCACAATCAATATAGATGCCGATGCAGCGAAATAGCTATATATAGCGCGTCTCGAAAACCCAATATCACGCATATTCCCAACTATATGTCGGCTCGAGACCACCGCCCTAAGGAGCGCAATATATATACCTATTGCCGCCAATACCAAGATTGGAGAGCCCCACAAATTCAGTATATTAACAGCCTCACTCCTAAGACCCCTAAGGAGCGGTTTATAGCCCCCATACTCAAATATATTTGGGCCCGATGCCTCACCCCCCTCAACCGCCTTATAGACAACCACCGTATAGAAGGGCTCGACAGGCTCAGGGACCACCATCGGGAATATACTCGAGAAACCCCTAACAACATATGTCTCAACCCTATCTCCAAACATAACCTCTATCTTATCACCCCGATTGACACCCAGCTCCACGGCAACCTCCCTACTGAGGAGACACCCATCCACCCCCAAACCAGCGAGATCTATATTAAATAGCTCCCTAACGCCATCTAGGTTCCCAAAGCTATATATAGTGACTTGGAGAGACCTCCCTCCACCGGATACCGAGGCCTCCATAAGGTAGATAGGGACCTCTCCATCACCATATGGCGGATTTAACAGGAAATTCATTCCTGGATACCTAACCAATACATAGCTGACGTCGGGTAGGTATCGTGATGCCATACGCTCAACAAACCCGTAATGCCCTACAATAGTGTGGAATGGGACGATTAGGGTTGTAAATATTATGATTATAAATGCGAGGGACCTCGCCTCCCTACAGCGTACAAATGCCTTGAGCCCCATTAACATCCAGAAAACACCAGAAACATTACACTCAAAACCCTATACAAAATTAAATTATTGAAACAACACAGAAATATTACTTATCTCACGAGACTCTAAATCAGAGGTTTTTAAGAAAGCTAGATATATTGGGATAATTATATGAATATTTAAGCCGCTTTTTACGATGGTTTACGGTAACGTAAAAAATATAGGTTTACTTTCGGTTTACGATCCCATCCCTATCCACATATTCTTAGCAGATTTATAGTCTAGTTATTATTCATTGGTGGCTTGTCTATAGCCTTGAAGATGAATTTTTGGGTGTGGTATTTGGATCTGTGGTTCTATGGTAGACTTGGATGTGGTATTATTATCTTTGGATTATTCTATTTTTATTAGTTTTCCTTTTCTGGTGAATATTGGTAGGTGTTTCTTTTTGTGGACGTGTATCTCGAAGGGGTCCTCTATCCCGGCTTTCCATAACTCGGTTATAACTATACTTGGTTTTAGTTCAGTTATTATTAGGATGTCTATGTCGCTTGAGTATGTGTATCTGCCTTCAGCCACCGAGCCAAATAAATATATCTCTGCCTCAGGATCTAAGGCTGATACCACCTCCTTAATAACCTTTAGATATTTGTCTAGATTCTTGAATATTTCCTGTCTCCTAAGGGCCTATTTGACGACGTAGTCATCCGATATTCCGCATCACCCCCTCAGCCAACTCCCTTAGCATCTCTACCTCCTCCCTCACATACTCTCTAGCCACATATCTAAAAGCTATATAAGCATCCTCAGGGAGACCGAATTCAACAACATATTTCCTTAGCATCTCCCTAATTTTGATACTTTATTTCCTTGGGAGCAACTTTAGCCAATAGATTTAAAAGTCTACGTATACCGTATGTTCTGGGATAGTCAGCACCATATTCAATAAGCTTTGCTTTTAAGAAAAGCCGCAGCGATTGCTCGATACTGAATACAGCCAAATCATACATACCCTCCTCCATCTGCAGATCCGCAGTAATCAAAAATTTCCTGGATCTACTTAACAAAACTTTTATCTCATCCAATTTGGACATACAACTCACTACATTTACATTAGTCTTTAAAAAATTGACTCGACAGATTCCATATACATATATTGTTTGATCCCCGACCTATGTTTTCAATAATACGCTATTTGTTTATATCGCTTGATTCCTCGTATAATTCCTTAATTTCGTTTATTAACTTTTTGTCTCCAGCTAGTAGCTTCCCATATTGAATTATCTCCTTTATTATCCTCCTCTTTTCCCTAGCCATCCTTGATATTTCGTCTAATGTATATGCCCTGATATCGAGATCGATAGATACATCTGGGTCTATAAATTCGGGTATCCTCTCCAACGGGTTCCTTGGGAGTGAATCTGCTATAATAATTATATCGGCATCTGAGAATGCCGTGTAGTTTCCCTTAGCTAATGAGCCTATAAGTATTACGAGCTTAACCCCTCTATTTAATAACCTCGATGCATATCTTTTAAGCTCATCCATCACCTTATTGTAATCAAGTTTGAAGAATCTTACTTTTGCAGAATTCAACGATTCTCCTCGCATATTCAACCGCCCTCTCAGCATCATCCCTACTATAGTAGTCTAGGGGAGCACCCTCACTATGAAAATTTGGATACCTAGCGGGAATATAGTGCCTATCAAGCTTTCTCGCAATATCTATAAAATCTTCAGACGGCCTATACTTATCGGGCAGATCCCTAAGCATCCTAGTCACTGAATGACCCCACACCTCAATTCCTAGATGATTGTATAAGGCTTTTACAGCCTTCTCAGCTGCCTGATGTGATGCGAAGCAGGCCCATTCATAGTCTCCCAACTCTACTGATTTCTCGGCATGTTCAAGGTCTCTAAGTGCCTGTCTAAGCCGATCCCCGGCTCTAGATACCATCTACTTCCCCTAAAATATATTTATTGATTGAATATAT
>WAMZ01000140.1 GCA_015522055.1 Candidatus Geothermarchaeota archaeon | reverse complement strand
GTATAGGGTGGATGAGCCGTCTAAGATGGTTGACGCCGTTGCCGATGCATTTAAAGTAGCCTTGTCACCCCCGATGGGTCCAGTCTATATAGAGGTTAGGGAGGATGTATGGGGCCTAAGCCATGACTACAGCCTAGATGGGCTGGATGCCTCCCCAGTATATCCGCCTGAGCCGAGTGACGAGGAAATCGCTAGGGTCATTGAATATATCGAGGCTTCGGAGAGGCCGTTAATACTGGTGGGGGGCGGGGTCAATAATCCGAGGTCCAGTAGGCTGCTACTTAGGCTTGTGGAGCTGATTGGGGCTCCCGTTGCATCGACTGGTAATGGTAGGGGTGCATTCCCGGAGACCCATAGATACTCGATTGGGCGAGTCGGTTTCGGTGGTGGAAGTACATATGCCGATAAGGCATTGGAGGAGGCGGACCTAGTTATTACATTGGGCTGCGGATTATCCGAGATTACTACCTATTCATTCAATATAATGCCTAGGGGCGAGATTATACTAGTTACATTGGAGGAGAAGACGGAGCTTAGGCCAGTACCATATAGTGAGTGGTTCAAGGTGGATGCTAATATATTTCTGGAGAAGTTGGTGAATGCATTGGAGGAGAGGGGGTTCAGGCGTGAGTATACAGGCTGGTGGAGGGAGATAGAGGCCTGGAGGAGCGGCTGGGAAGCAATAGTCCGGGACTGTGTAGACAGAGTTTATGATGGCTATGTAAGCCCAGGGAGGTTCTTCAAGAAATTAGGTGAGATCGTTGATCCAACCAAAACGATAATTACTGCTGGCCAGGGTATGCATATACTCTATACATATGCATTGATCAAAGTAGGTAGGCCTAGGGGCTTCCTAGCTGCTACAAATATGGGGTCGATGGCATTCGCATTCCCAGCCGCATTGGCCGCTAAGCTATGCCAGCCAGATAATCAGGTTATAGCTGTTCTAGGGGACGGGGAGTTCATGATGACCGTCCAAGATCTAGAGACGGCGGTTAGAGAGAATATCCCTGTGAAGATAGTGGTGGTCAATGATAATAGCTATAGGGTACTATATTATAGGCAGAAGCTCCAGAAGGGTGGCCGACTAATAGGCACCCTATTATCTAACCCTGATTTCAAATTATTGGCGGATGCATTCGGTGTTCCGGGTAGGGTGGTTTCAGACAATGGTGATATTGATGGTGCTATTGAGGAGATGATTGAATCCGACTCACCATATTTACTGGAGCTAAGGATACACCCCGATGATATACCACCCCTAAATCTCGACGCTAGCCTAAGAATGACCACATTATAAAAATTCTATCTATCTTCTTTTTACTCTGCAAATCAGATGTGATGCTATGGACCTAGTCATGAAAATAATAGGCTACATAGCTACAACTTGATATAGAAATACCATATTGCTCATCCTAGAGTCATAGGTGTGTTTTGATGTGGTCATCAGTTAATTTTATATAATTTTGATATAACGTTATATATTGTTATATATTGCCATTAATCTATAACGTTGTTATATCTACAATTAGTCGAGGTGTCGGCTGTGCCGGAATGTTGAGGCCTGCCCAGAATAATGTTTATGAGGATGTTATTGGCTTGATAGGTAATACTCCGTTGGTTAGGCTCAGGCGTATCGAGGATTTCTTTAATCTAGATACGCGTCTGTATGCCAAGCTTGAGTTCTATAACCCTGGAGGGAGTGTTAAGGATAGGATTGGGCTATTTATGATGAGGCATGCCCTGGAGGCTGGTTTAGTGGTCCCCGGCTCTGTCGTTATAGAGCCGACATCAGGTAATACTGGTATTGGCCTGGCCATCGTCTCTAGACTATATGGGTTCAAGAATGTATTTGTTATGCCTAGGAAAATGAGTATGGAGAAGGAGCTTATCCTCCGTGCATATGGGGGCTATGTCTTGAGGACGCCCACAGAGGTGTCTCCAGACAATCCCTTGTCATATTATAAGGTCTGTGTGGCTCTTCGTAACTATATATGGTCTTTGGGTAGGATGGTTGATGAGGAGGAGCTTTCATCTATAGTTAGGGACTTCCAGCGTATGGTCGATGAGTGGAATCATGAGGGGATTAAGAAGTTTTTGGAGATGGATGTCATGCCTAACCAGTATGCATATATCCCAGACCAGTATTCTAATATGTTTAATCCACTGGCCCATTACGAGACTACTGGTAGGGAGATATGGATGCAGCTTAATGG
>WAMZ01000139.1 GCA_015522055.1 Candidatus Geothermarchaeota archaeon | reverse complement strand
GAGATGTGTATAAGAGACAGTCCTAAGACTATGTATACTGATATTTACCCTATCCAACCCATGCTCCCTCAAGTCACCAGCCAACTCGGCCAACCTAGTACCATTAGTGGTCATCGAGATCTCCTCAACACCAGCATCCTTAATATTATCGAGTATATCGATGATGTCACTCCTTAATAACGGCTCACCACCAGTGAGCTTCACATACCTGACGCCAAATTTATATAAAATCCTGACTACCCTGCCGATCTCCTCAGCCGTCATCAAGTCCCTATCATTCCCGGAGATACCCTCCTTATGGCAGAAAACACAACCGAAGTTACATAGTCTAGAGCTATTTAGGCTTATACGTGCACCCCTCACTGGACGGCCAAATCTATCGTATAAAACCATCCCTACCCACTCAAAATATATAACAACGTTATCCTAATCTTATATCCTTTCATTTAAACTTATAGGAGTCAAAATATTTATAGACCATTTTTAAATCAAGTATATAACGATTTCTAGTCAACTAGCCATGCTCATTGCCAGGCATGGTCCCCAGATACTCCTCGGCCTTAGATATGAGGTTCCTAGTATTCTTAAAGGTAGCAAGCTTCATCGCATCATCGAAATCCACCCATCTATAATCAACATGTTCGCTAGATATCTTTACATCACTCGATAAAGCCTCGACAAGATAAAATACGACAGTCTTATGGACCAATCGCCCACCTCTACGCTTATAATAATATTCTATGACCTCCTCGTATCCATCATAGACCTTGAAATTTCTTATACCCGTCTCCTCAATCAACTCACGTAAGGCGGTCTCCCTGGGCCTCTCCCCAGGCTCAATATTCCCCTTGGGTAAGTCCCAATGACCCTTCCTATGCCTAAGCAACAGATACTTCCTAACACCATTATCATTATAGAACAATACTGCACCTGCCGAACGCTCCTCGATTCTGCGCTGAGCCATCGCACCTCACTCCCATAATAGACTTGAGACTTTTTAATATAATTCTGTATCACCCTAATATAGACATAGCAAAACAACGAATCCCCGATATACACCTAATTATATAGACATATAACATAATAATTAAATCCAAAGAATATATAGTAGATATATTGTGGTGGTTATATGGCTACATTAAAAGCCACATGGATAATACATTCAGGGTTCATCCTCGAATATAGCGATGCCGGAAAAGCGGTCAAAGTCGCTATCGACCCATTCCTGCAACCAGTCAGCGACATCAAAGACAAATGGCTGGAGAAGCTAAGCGATATAGACCTATTATTAATTACACATGGACACTTCGACCATATAGGCGATGCATGCGAAGTCCTTAAAAAGGCCCCCAACGCAACCTACGTAGGTATATATGAAATCTATAACCACATAAACCAGAACTGCGGTGTAAAGAATGAGGGTGTAGGTATGAATATAGGGGGTACATGGACATTCAAGAAGGATGGCCTAGAACTCCCTATAACAATGGTCCACGCCACACACAGCTCTGACATAGGAGCCCCAACAGGATTCATAGTGAGGTTCCCCGGGTTCCCAGTATACCACCCCGGGGACACTGGAGTCTTTAAAGACATGGAGTTATTCGGTGAACTATATGGAGTAAAGCTGGCGTTACTACCCATAGGCAGCCATTTCACGATGGGAATTGATGAGGCGATATACGCAACCAAGCTAATTAAACCAAAATACGTAATACCAATGCATTACAATACATTCCCAGTAATAGAGGCAGACCCATATGAATTCAAGAAGAGAGTCGAAGCCGAGACAGAGACCCAGGTAATCGTCCTAAAGCCAGGTGAGAGCTACACCTTCCAGATATAATCCACCCCACCACTTTATATCATTAGAGTTATGGATCTTCACCTGTTATGAAGCATATTCCATAAAGCGTCTATATAGACTAATAGAGCTGCCTTCAAATCCTCCACAGAAATCCTCTCATTATAGCTATGTATTCTAGTCGGATCCCCTGGGCCATATATAACAGCCTCGGACCCCACAATCCTAAAGAACCTAGCGTCAGTAGCCCCAGCCACCAAGTGATACCTTATATCCAGGTCCAACTCCCTCTTACCCGCCTCCAAAATAGACCTAACCAATTTACTTGAAGGAGGTGTATATGAGGGGCTCACACCTTTACCCGAAACTATCCTAACCCCCTTATATCTAGATAATATCTGGTTAAGAAGGCTCTTCAAATCCTCTAGAGTCATTCCGGGGGGTATCCTGATATCAACCTCCGCCTCGGCCCATGGAGCAACCACATTAACCTTATCACCACCCCTTATAACACCAACATTACAGGAAAGACTATTATATAGCCTCTCCAACTCGGTATTACCAAACCTCTCCGCAACAGCCTTACCACTATCCCTAACCACATCTTCCAAGTCCTCAGGAGGAGTCACATCCATCTTAGTCAGACTATAAAATTCATCCAGCACTTTATAGAGCTTCATAATCGCATTATCCCCAACATATGGAGAGAAGCTACCATGGGCAGGGAAGCCCTCAGCCCTCACAGTAAAATGATATACACCCTTTTCACCGATCTCAATCATATTAATAGTCGAAGGCTCCGGAATCAATACATATCTAGGCCTGACCCCCACAACATCAATTATATATCTCGTGCCTAGGTCACTGCCAGTCTCCTCATCTGGGACAATAGATATACCGATACGAGCCGGTACATCCTCCAAATACCTCGCCAAAACCTCCAAAGTCTTCAGCAAAACAGCCACCCCACCCTTCATATCACTAGATCCCCTGCCATAGAGATATCCATCCCTAACAACGCCAGAGAATGGACCGTACTCCCATCTAGACTCATCACCCACTGGAACAACATCGAGATGCCCATTTAGATGGATATAGTCTTCCTCACCCTCACCGAGATGTGCATAGACAGTTATCACCCCCTTTTTAGGCTCATAGACATCATAGGGGACACCGATGTCCTCAAAAAAGTCTCTAACGAAACCCATGATCTCAGTCAAGTCCCCGGGAGGATTCACACTGGGAATCTTAACCAAGTCACTCGCAAGCCGGACCAACGAGTCAAACTCCTCCTTAGCCCTGGCTATAATGAAATCAAGGGACCGCAAGTCTATACACCACCAGTTAATTAGAGAGATTGTGCCCCGCTCGACCGAGGCCCTATCATCCCTAGGCAGGTGCCTCGATCAAGGGCCCGTGAGAAGCGGGGCCAATAAATTATTATTCCCAGCGTGATACTTTAAAATAAATTTATTACCCACTACACAGCTAAACATTATACTGGTGACCCACCTTGCTACTACTCCGTGAGAGGATATCTAGGACCCCTAATCTATTCATATCCTATACCGCGATAATGACGGCCATAGTATTCATATTCACCGTTGTATTCAGCCTATATATACCCGAGACGAAGGGATACTTCAACATTGGTGAGACGGGTGTATATATAGCTGCCATAACTGGGGGGCCGATTGTGGGTGGGATAGCTGGCGGTGTAGGCTCGGCGCTAAGTGATGTAGCCCTCGGATACACCTACTATGCACCAGTCACACTCGTTGTAAAGGGCGTGGAGGGAATATTGGTCGGATACCTAGCAATAATTATACCAAAGATACTTGGTAGGAGTAGAGCCATGGGTATAGCAATAGGACTAGTTTTATCTGCCGCGATGTACATACTCGGAACCACATTTTATCTAGGTCCAGCCGAGATCACCCTTGGCGTAGTTAAGCCACTAAACCTAACAGTCACCCTAAACCAAGCAGTATGGATCATAGGGGCGATACTAACCCTAGCTATAGTAATCGCATTAACCATCCTAAAACAGGAATATGTTGCTTATGGATTGGCCACATTAACAGGCGGCCTAGAAATGGTCTTAGGATATTTCCTATATGAACAGGTAGTATATGGGCCCGGTGCAATCGCAGAAGTACCCTTCAACATTATGCAGATGATTATAGGAACAATATTGTCACTAACTATATTGGGGACACTGACAAGACTTTGGAGCAGTGGCCCTAAAGAGTCTTTATAATATATACGGGGGTCGCCCTCTCCACCCCCTCCAATCTCCTAACCTTAGTCAGGACGTCATACGCCTCATCCTTCGATAAACATCTAGTCAAGACAAGTATATCATAATCACTAGCTATGATGTTTACCATAGACACACCGCCAAGCCCCTTAATCAACTCACCAATCTTAATAGGGTCATATCCCTGCTTAACCCGAACCATTATATAATATGCACATGAATATCCGAGATTGGATGGATCCACAACCACCGAGAACTTCTTTATAACACCCGAATCAACTAGCTTACGTATCCTCTTATATACAGCCATATGACTCAAGCCAACCTTACCAGCTATCTCCCTAATCGAATACCTTGAATTCTCCTCCAACAACCTTATAATCATCCTATCCTTATCATCGAGTATCATATCAATAGATTACATTGTAAACAGCGAAAAATAAATCTAATATAAATTTGGTTTATATATTAGCTACTCGTATCTAAGGGCCTCTACAGGCATGATCTTCGAAGCCCTATAGGCAGGTATAAATCCACCCACTATCCCTACGAGGATAGCCATTCCAATCGAGAAGCCCAATAGCCAAGGACTTATATCGGGGGATGCATAAAGCGTTACATTCCCCAGCCTGAAAGACCTTGAAGCAAGGATGAATGCACCTATTGTTCCGATGCCTATCCCAATCAATCCACCAATTATACTCATAACAGTCGACTCCGCCAATATCAAAAGCAATACCTGTCTATTGGTGTATCCGAGGGCTTTCAATACACCGATCTCCCTAGTCCTCTCAATCACCGATGTAAACATCGTGGCCATAATACCCGTTATCGCTACGATGAAAGCACTTATAGACAATGTAAACAGGAGGAAGTTCAATGTATTTATAACAGAGCCTACGGACTCGGCTATTCTCCTGAAAGCCACTATCTGAACCAGCTCCCCATACCTATCGTTGATTTCATCGGTCACAAGGCTAATATATTCAGATGCCCTGACCGTAATCAGTACACCAGAATACTTAGATAAACCCAATACAGTTCTACCTGCCTCTAGAGGAAGATATATAGTGGCATCCGGATTCATCACCAACGCATTACCATACTCCTCCAAAATACCTGAGACCCTAAAGTTATACAATTTAGTCCTAATCTTCTCACCCTCAACGACAACGGTCCTCACTGTTACGGTGCCACCCACCTCCACAAACTTATTACCCTCCTCATCGAAAGCGATGCCATACCCGACCACACTCGTTGTATATGCAGTCTTGGGAGGAATACTCCCCTCCTTAATCGCCAGGCTCGATATTATCTTGAAAAGCTCCTCAATATCAACTGCATATATAGATACATCCAACTCCTTCCCATCACTCCTCCTATAAATACCATTTATAGTATAGAATGGAGTCACCTCCGAGACTCCGGGCAAACCCTCGAAATACCTAAGATCAGACTCCTTAATAGAATATGTGGTAGATGGCAGGATCACAATAGTATTCTCACCAAGTGAGGATAGCTGGCCAATAATCACATTTGAATAGCCCTGCACCGTACCTATAATAGCTACCATGGCGGCGGGCCCAATAGCAATACCGATTATTGTCAATATAGCCCTAACCCTCCTCTCACGTAAAATACTCACGGCAAGTCTAAGTACATCTATAGGGGGTATCACCCAGCCTCACCCTGGATACGCCTACTAATCCTTATCGTCCTATACACCAGCATCAGACTAATCAAGATAAATATAGCCGTGACTATCACCGAATATAGTCTCCATACATCCTCAAGTATAAACTCGATAACCCCGACTCCCCCCTCCTCCCTAACCGGAGCCTGCAATACATCCAACCTAATTTGTTTCTCCAGAGTAATCTCCTCATTAAATATATTATAATACCTAACCCTCAATGCCACTACAATGCTGCCTGGATTATCTCCTGTCTTAAAGTATACCGTAAAAGGTATCTGTGTACCCTCATCTATATCACCCAAGAAACTATAACTACCACTAGTTAACGAGACACCGCTCCCCACAAGCTCAACCTCCACATTTCTAGCAGTGGCATCACCTACATTGACCAAAGTAGCCGAAACCGATACCGTCGAATTGACATAGGCTGGCGAAGGGGAGACCAGTATATCCACCAACTTAAGCCTGGGAATACCCTCTATATATAGGATTATCGTCTGGTTTATACTGCGCCTCCCACCTATAGGATCAACGTACGTCATAGAGACAACAGCTGGGACACCCCCAAGTATACCCGCCTCGGGATTGACACTAGCCCTCCAGGAAACAGTCGCCTCCTCTCCAGGATATAAAACAGGTATATACTTAACCGCGGATGAGAAAGCAACCACCTGACCCAAACCAAATATTGATAAATAGATGTCGTAGATAGCCCCACTACCACTATTTCTGATAACAATAGATACATTTGATACACGCTCACCCAATATCAACCTAGCCCTAGACTCATCAACCTCCACAACACCCGGTTTCCCAAAAATAGAGAAACTTACGTTCAAAGAGAAGCTCCTATATACACCCCATTCATCTATAAAGCTAAACATGGTCTCCAAACGGTAATCACCTATATTGACATCGGTGGATATCCTCACCGGGATAGAAACCACGATATAGTCTCCCTTAGATACCGATGTAACCATCGTGGTCGGCAGCCCAGGCGCCACCAAAGACTCGCCAAATATAGTTGATATATCCGTAATCCCGGTCACAATATATGGCGTGATATTTACTACAGACCCATTGTTCAGTATCGATATAAAACCGGGTGGTAGCCATATAGTTGTATAGAGGCCCTGCATATTGCTATAAAGTCTATTAACAAAGACCAAGTTGAGTATGGAGACAGATCCCGGCCCAGGGCTCTCACCCTGCCAGACATAGAATATGAAATCAACCCCTAATGAAGACTCCACCCGTATATATAATGTTTTTACCTCAGATAATCTAACACCATCACCTCCACTCAACAATAGATACTCAATATAGATAGTAAGGTTATACTCCCCCGGCTCCGCCTCCGTCGATATGTCCAGGGGTATATTGACTGTAAATATTCCATATGGTTCTATAGGGCCTGAGACATATACTCTATGAACATCCTCAGCCATTGAAATATATCCATCATCTACAGTCCAAATAGATATAGCATCCACAGGGTATGGAGCCAAGTTAGCCATCCTGACTACCAGCTCCGCAGCACTTGTCCCGGGATATACAGAATAGTCGTTCAGCCAACCATAGTCAACCAACTCAATATAACCACCAGTTATAGGCGGTTTCGAAACCATTAAGTCGACGGTAAAAGACTGATTATAGACTATAGTCGCTCCATATATAGAGACCATATAGAAAACCGTAATATTAGCTGTGTAAATGCCGGGCTCGACACCACCCACATCAATATAGAAAGTACCCGATGCAAACGATCCTACACCAAGTGTAGAGGCTATAGATATATTTGTAGAGTCACTAGTAAAGCCATCAGGAAGGATTATATATGCATATAGGGCCTCCACATTATAAGGCCCGAAATTAACTATTTCAATATAATATGGATTATCCCGGCTATATGGATACACATCGATTGGCTGTCCCACACCCCAATGCTTCGCGACTAAGCCAAGCCTCGATGATACAATTTCGCCACCATAAATTACCACAGATAAATTGATATATGAGACTTGGTATATCGACCTCCCCTGGGGGTCAACCAAATAAATTAATTTTAGTGTCAATGGATATATACCTGGATACACTGATTCATTTATATCTAGATTGGCAGCCACCGTGAACCTGGTGCCCGACGTAACGGTCTCTTGATCTACAGAGACATCCTTCAAACTAAACCACTCCCCACCGACTAATAGTGGGGATATACCTCCTATAGGGTCCTCACCGCCATAGATTAGGTCGATAGTCAATATAATATCCCTAGAACCTGGTAAAGCTATCGCGGGTGACCCCGAATATACCCAATATACACCCACGACACTAAAGTTGGAACTATATGAATTTACAATAATGGGCACAGATATATTCTGACTAACCATAATCATAGAATTGCCGATAACTCCCTCGCCCCCCACAATAAGCTCCAAATAATAAACACCAGCCCCCACCGACTCACTTATATAAATATGGTCTAGAGTAAATCTGATGAAGTCGCCGAACCCAAATA
>WAMZ01000138.1 GCA_015522055.1 Candidatus Geothermarchaeota archaeon | reverse complement strand
CTCCTTATTCAGCGTCAATTTTTGAAATCATATGTTTCTCTCCATTTACTTATCGCCAGCTTGCCACTTCCATATAGTTTTTTAATATTAATGTAGTCGTTGAGTTTTACATATTCCGTCTGATTGAGAAACCTATTAGATTTCTATACTTGATTATGTCACTTAGTTTCCCAATACCTATGTAGATTAATGGTTTATTTCTCTTACCAATCCATTCTCCTACAATCACTTGATCCCCTACACCTACATCAATGTATATCCTGTGATTAATTGATAATTCCTCAAGAAATCTCTCCACAATCGACGCTATTCCTTAATCTGACATAGCTATAATCACAGCTCCTGCGAAGTATTTCCTAGCCGTCACAGATATGCTTCCCTCGGCGTCATATATTCCTTTTAGGAATGCTTTTTTGTTGTTTTTTAGGTCTTGGTATATTTTTCCTGGGTTTTCGATATATTTTTTGATGTCTATGTATAGGAGTTTGTTATATATTGTGCTGGTGTAGAAGCCTCTTCTCCCGATCTTTATCCTAGGCTTTATGCCTGGAATTATCCTCCCTATGTTGTTTATGTATTCTTCTAGGAAGTCTCTATCCCTAACCCTCATCATTATAATATGTTTATCTCCTTTCTTTCCCGGCCTCTTCCTTAGGTATGCGTATCCTATCGATGCCCCTATTATGTATGAGTATGCATCCATATCGCTTTTATCGAGTCTCTTTACCCTTCCTTCGGTGTTGTGTAGGTTTCTGACCCAGTAGGAGATGGTTGAGCGTGGGAGCTCGACGCCATATAACTCCTTTATCCTTCTCTGTATATTTCTGTAGCTCAGTCCCTCCATGTGTAGCTTAAGTACGGTATCTTTGAGCTTTAGTCTTATGTTTAGTGGCTTATGCATAGCCATTCCACGATATCTCGATGTGATTATATATTTAAGGTTGTTTGATGCTATTCCCGGCCAGTGACTTATTTGGTATGCCTGGATTTGTATATATTTTTATAGACATTTAATGTATATACGTTTATTGGTGATGGCTATGCCCATTATTACGGTTAGGGTTGATGAGGATATGAAGAGGATGATGGATAGGCTTAAGCATATCAATTGGAGCGAGGTGGTTAGGGAGGCGATAGCCAAGAGGATTAGGGAGGAGCTTAGGAGGGATGTGGATAGGAGGAGGCTTATATGGGCATCGAGTATGGTGGATAGCCTTAGGAGAAGGGCCTCCCGGTGGAGCTCGGTGGAGGAGATTAGGAGATGGAGGGAGAGGAGATAGTTGTACCCGATGCATCCGTGGTAGTCAAGTGGTTTATTGAGGAGGAGTATACAGATAAGGCGGATGAATTGAGGAGGGACTACGTGGACCAATTAATAGATATAGCCGTACCTGAGTTGATCTACTATGAGGTATTGAATGCATTGAGGTACTCAGGTGTATTTGGGGAGGATGAGCTCATCAATATCGGGGAGGCCCTCCACGGATTCCAATTCCTCGAACTCCCCCTAAAAGGAGAGTTCCTAAGAGAGACTATTAGGAGGGCCTTGAAACACGGCATAACTATCTACGACGCATGCTACATAGCAGTCGCATCAATCGAGAAAGGAACATTATACACCGCAGATGAGAAACTCCTAGAGAAACTAAGGGGATTAAAAAACGCTAAACACATAAGAGAATACAAATCAAGGAGAATTGCGTCAACCGACTAGAACCGTTATGGTGGAATCACTTACTCTGCTTCATAGCTGAATCCACATACCTCTTTATATATCTCTTGGCGGCGTCGAGATCCCCACTCAATATATAGTTGTTTAGAGCCTCGTCACGGAACAACTCTCTATACAGCATCATCCTAACCTTATACGGCACACCCCTCTCCTTCATATAAACCTTAAGGTAATACATAGCCTCCAATAATAGGGCAAGTTCACGCCTATCCCCAAGGCATTCCCTAATCATCTCCAGTGCCTTCAACGCAACCAACGTCGACTTACCACCAGAAAAGACGGTGAACCTAAGGCCATGGAGCTCAACCTCCACGGGGAGAGCAGCCTGCGTAATCGAGGCATTGGTAGACATGATATGAAGCTTCCTACCCCGCCTACACCGATCAACCACCCACCTCTCAACATCCTCGAGGCCCGGTACAGTATAGATTATTAAGTCGGCCCAGTCAATAAGCCTAGCCACCCTATCGAGGTCCCTAACATCACCCTCAACAAGCTCCACAAGGCCCTCCCCAGCCAGCCTCCTAAGCTCATCACTAAAATCTAGTGAATATACAACTATCTTCCCCGCCCCATGCCTCAGTAGCCTACCAACCTTCTTGGTCGCCTCATATCCGCCACCCAAAACCAATACATTAAAACCCGTTATATCCAGGTATATAGGAAGCATCAACCCAAGACACCCCTCACAAATCTATAGAAACCATTTATATCTCCCCCATCATAGACATGGACCCCATCCAACTTACTCGAATCCATGCATCTATAGACCCTAGGGCTAATAAATATCCCCACCAACCTCTGCCCAGCCCTACCCCTAAAAATCCTCAGGAATTCCAGGGACTTCATAGACATGAAGATAAGGAATACAAGACTATATCTATCTATTAATTTGGAGACCGATTCTGCATTATCCAGGTCTAGGCGAATACTATATATACTAGCAGCGACTCCACCCCTAGAAGAGACGAGGGAGGCAAGACCACTATCCACATACCTAGATGCCCACAAAACAGGCCTATAAGGTATAAAAGCCAACAATCTAGCCAACATCCTAGATGTATGAACCTCAGGTATATACGTCTCCACCGGGGCGAACCCCGGGCAATAATTATTCAACCTCATCCTAAGATGCTTGAGGGTGGATGGACCTATACACGCCACACGCCTAAATAGCCACCTAACCATATCCAATCTACCTGTCTCAGCTAGATACCCTAAAAGTACATCGACACCATTCTTGGATGTGAATACAGATACCATATCTCTAGGTGTATCAGATAGTGCATCGACCACCTCATCCAACACGTTATATAAGGGTTCAATTACAAGTAAGGGTATATTTATAATGTTGTAGTCCCGCAGCTCCCTATAAATTACATTGATTGTTTCTTGTGTCGCGACAGGCACAACTATATAATCAGACCGACCGACCATCTAGCCACCCCTCAACAAGGTCCATACCACCAGATTCACCGAAGTAATCAAAGAACTCACGAGCCAAGCCACGGATATAATCCAAATCAATAGAGGAGGCCTCATCGACATCGATGAACCTCTTGACCACCACCCGCCTCCTAAAATCTGGTGAGACCACACCCGCTACCACTCTAAGGCCACCCGCACCACCATCATAGAAGGAGGTTACCCCAATAGGAATATTACAGCCACCACCCACAAACCTTAGAAAAATCTTCTCAAACATTACCTCCAAATATGAGGCACGATCCCCGATAGACCTAACAAGTTCCTCGGCCTCAGAACCGGGTCTAACCATCAATAACAACGCTCCCTGCCCAGCAGCTGGGATAAATTCATCTAGGGAAAGCCTATGGAAATTTATATCTATACCTAGCCTCTCCAACCCAGCCTCAGCCAGGACCACGGCATCATATCCT
Organism: Candidatus Geothermarchaeota archaeon; assembly: GCA_015522055.1. Classification (GTDB taxonomy): domain Archaea; phylum Thermoproteota; class Nitrososphaeria; order Geothermarchaeales; family JDFR-13; genus WAMZ01. Next base: position 8,519 of record WAMZ01000138.1, on the reverse strand, counting down.
CCATCCATAACCTTCCTAATCCTAGTATCAACATTCCCCCGTATATTCCTAACCTCTATATCACCCCTATAATACCTGAGGAAGGATAACCTCCTAAGCGAGGATGTACCAACGATAGAGCCAGGGGGAAGCGACTCAAGACCTAGGCCACTCCTCGATATCAATACATCATACCTACTGTCTCGCCTAGGCACGATAGCCTGGAAACCATGCTCCTCGATAGACTCGAATGGGACGTCCTTCGCACTATGGACCGCTACATCGATACGGCCCTCTTTAAGAGCCCTATTAACCTCCCTCTCGAAAATCCCTCTCCCCCTGAGCCTATAGAGTGGGGATGATCTATCGACATCACCACGAGTCCTTATAAATATATATTCAATATTTAGGTTGGGCTCGGCATTATATAGTAGGTTAGCCACAATCTCCATCTGTATCCTGCTCAGCCTACTGCCCCGGCCACCTATCCTTATGTACATGACTCATCGGCCCCGGCTAAACTATTGAGTAGGAGCATAAGAACCTCCCGATTTACCTTGGCATTCTTACCCAATCTCCTAAATACCTCTATATGACCATGGTAGATCTTCTTGATAAGGGACCATGAGAACGTGTCTAGAAGCCTATATAGAGCTTGCCTAACCTCCTCATCCAAGACAAGCCGACCAATCTCCCTATAAGCCTCATCCAGCTCCTCTCTACGAATCTCCTCCGCCCTAATATAGATCTGCCTAATAACCTCATTCACCCACCTAAGCCTAAAGCGATCCCTAAGCCTAGCCAACTCCTCCTCCACATAGCCATATAACAAACTAATCTTGTCAGATAGGGAGCCATAATACTGGCTAATCATCCTGCTAATATCCTCAAATTTATATATGGTAAAGCCATCTCCATCCAACGATACATTAGGTGGCACACCTAGATCAACTATGACTGTGCCATCTTTAATCCTACCCCTATAACTCTCATCGATAATGGGCTTATCACTAGAGACGCATGAAACAACCACATCAAACAACCCTATGTAATCGGGTAAACGAGAGATATGAAGGGTCTCAACCCCATACCTAGATGATATCCAGTCAAGCCTACTCCTACCAGCCACATACAGCTCACACCGACCCCTAAAACGGTTGACGAGAATGCCTAGAAGATCTTTAGCCATATCCCCAGTACCGATAATCAAGAGCCTCTTACCATCTATATACCTACCCACAATCTCTACAGTAGCATAGGCATAGTCGAAGACCCTGAACATTATTCTAGCCCTGACCCTCCTACCTACCCTGAAAGCCTCACTGAATAGATACTCTAACTCGCCACCAACATAGCCGAGGTCCCGTGCATGGTTATATGCCCTCCTAACCTGGCCCATTATCTGGGGCTCCCCAACAGCCAGCGAGTCCAGACCTGATACAACGTATATCAAGTGCCTAAAGACATCAATACCCCTATATACATGGGCAGCCGACCTAAACTCATCATAAACCCCGGCTCTACTAAATATATCTATGGGGTCCCCACCATAACTATAGATCTCAACCCTATTACATGTTTGCAGAACAACACACTGCAGACCCCGCTGATATAGATCAGCCATAACCGAATCAGCATCACCAAAGAAATATCTCTTCAAATTAGAGACGCCGACATCCCTATAAGTAACTGATGCAGCATAATATTTATCCAAATCTGGGAGCCCCATCTTAATCACATAAACTATATGCATCTACTGAATAAATGCTTTAATAATATAGCATATTAATTATATATACTTTGCTTTTATAGCAATTTAATAAAAAAATGGATGCTTTTTTATTAAGAGGGGAGGGGGTTGCACTACCAAGTAAATAAGTACAAATTAATACTCGACTATATCCAGTATAAATTCCCCTTGACCCCCACACCATACACAGATATCGCCGCCGAACTCGGCATAGAGCCAGGCCAGCTAATCAATACGCTGAAAATATTGAGTATCGATGGTGTTATCAAGAGAGTGGGATTCACAATAAACTATAGAAGCAGTGGCCATACATCGGCCCTCGTCGCATTCAACATCAAAGAAGACTATATCCCACTATATGCCGAGGAGTTAAGGAGAAACCCGATGGTTAAACATAATTATATCAGGAGGCATCCAAACTATAATGCATGGTTCACAATTAGGGGCAAAAGCAACAAAGAAATAGTCAGACAAGTTATGGAGATAGCGTCAAAGTTTAAGGTGGAGGATTATATAATCCTGAGATCCGTAAAGACATACAAGCTCAGAGTTAAATATAGCCTAGACCGTGGGATATCATGGAGCGAGCCAAGACCAGGAAAACAGGCAGTTAGAGACCTATCATACTATGGTTTAAATCATAATGCGGTTAAGATCTTGAGGAAGCTCCCCTTGAAACTGGAGCCCTATAAGGAGATCAGCGGTAAGATCGGAATCGAGCCTGAAGAATTGATATCTATATTGAGGGAGATGGAGAGGGACGGCACCATATTAGACTATGGTGGAGTCCTGGACGGAGAAAAGATCGGCTTCAAATACAACTGTATGGTTGTATTCGAAGGCGACGACGGAACCTGCATGGAATTATTGAGGAAGGCCTACGAAGCTACACACATCGTACTTAGGGAGAGCATATATGGAGAGTGGGGGCTAAATACATACTTCATGATACATGGCGTAGAAAAGGAGGGGCTTGAGGCCAGGATAGCGGAGATCATGGACGACTTAGGTGTCGATAGCTATCAAAAGATATACAGTATTAGAAGGTTGAAGGACTAGGTGAGAGAACATGATACCAGTCACCGTCATGGTATCAGGCGTCGGAACAGTATCATATAAGATAAAGGGTAGATTCAAGGCTGGTTTACCCAGCCGTTTCAGTGAGGTATTCAGGCCAGTAATAGTTTGGAACACGACCTATGCATGCAACCTCAAATGCATCCATTGCTATATCGAGGCAGGCCCATCTAGAGGCGATGAACTGGGGTATGAGGAGGCCAAAGACCTGATTGACCAGATCAATGAAGTTAGGTCGCCCCTCCTAATCCTCTCGGGTGGAGAACCGTTGGTAAGGAGGGACTTCAAGAAGATAGTTGAATATGCCTCAACGAAGGATCTAAATCTAGTACTCAGCACCAACGGAGTCCTAATAGATAGGGAGGCCGCCAGATGGCTAAAGGAAAAGGGCTTTAGATACATAGGTGTGTCCATCGACTCACCCCGTCCCGATTGGCACGATGAGTTCAGAGGTGTGGAAGGCGCCTTCGAGAAAACCTTGATGGGCCTAAGGTATTGTATAGAGGCTGGGCTCCCTACAGGGATTAGGTTCACCGTCACGAGATATAATGTCGAGGATGTCCCCGACATCATAAAGCTATGTATCGAGAATGGCATCAGTAGAGCCACGTTCTACCACCTCTCAGCCGCCGGTAGAGCCTTGGAGATGGGGAGAGACTGGTATATAACACCTGAGCAGTATATATGGTTCATGGACACCCTGATAAATGCGTCAATTAAATATAGGGGGATACTCGAGATAGAGACTACAATGGCGCCATTCGACGGCATATACATAGCCGACAAGATAGCGAAGACTAGGGCGGAGTTCAAGCTATACATGGAGCTGGTAGAGGCACAGGGTGGGTGTGGAAGGAAGATAGTATCCATATACCCCGATGGAACCGTCTATCCATGCCAATTCGTCGACTTCATGAACCTAGGCAATATTAAGGAAAAGAAGTTGAGGGATATATTAACACCAGAGCATCCCGCAATCCAATACTTTACCCAGACCGAGAAATATCTGAAGAATGGAAAATGCTCCACATGCCCATTCAAGCATATATGTAAAGGTGGCGATAGGGTGAGGGCATACTACCTCGGGGGCTCACTATATGCGTCTGACCCCCTCTGCCCCCTAGATGTAGAAGCCATCTACCGAAGGTGGTATAGCTGACCAATAGGTGATAATTATGAAATTCCCGAAGGTTAGGCCGAGGAGGCTGAGGAGGGATAAGATTATTAGGGATATGGTGGCAGACACAAAGCTATCTCTAGACGACTTCATCGTACCGATATTTGTAGATGAGAATTTGAGGAGACCACGCCCAATCGAGAGTCTACCAGGCCAATATAGATACCCCATAGAGGGGCTAACCGACTATATCGAGAAACTGCTGGAACTAGGCCTAAACAAGATAATAATTTTTGGGATACCTAGGGAGAAGGATGAGTATGGAAGCCAAGCATATGATAAAAATGGTGTGGTACAAAGGTCGCTTAGAGCCATAAAAGAGGTTTTCTCAAATAAGTTACTAGTATTCACCGACGTATGTCTATGCCAATACACCAGCCACGGGCACTGTGGAGTAATATCCCAAAAGGTTACTGGTGGCGTTAAAAGTATCGTAATCGATAATGACCCATCACTGGAATACCTGGCAAAGACGGCGTTGAGCCACGCCGAGGCTGGGGCCGACTTCGTAGCACCCTCAAACATGATGGATGGGGTGGTAGGAGCTATAAGGGACATCCTAGATAGAGAAGGGTTTAACGACGTGGGTATCATGAGCTATACCGTAAAATACGCATCATACTTCTATGGACCATTCAGAGAGGCAGCGGAATCAGCACCCAGGTTTGGGGACAGGAGAACATACCAAATGGACCCAAGGCTAAGGAACGAGATGATTAAGGAGGTGATCCTTGATATAGAGGAAGGGGCCGACATAGTAATGGTCAAGCCAGCCCTAGCCTACCTAGATGTAATACATAGAGTGAAGACCAGTTATCCATGGATACCCCTAGCAGCATATAATGTAAGTGGGGAATACCTAATGGTTAAATCAGCGGCCAAAGAAGGTTGGATAGACGAGTTTGGAGTAACACTTGAGGTCCTATACTCGATAAAAAGGGCGGGCGCTGACATAATATTAACCTATCACGCGGTTGAGATAGCTGAGAATTGGGATAGCATTAAGGAGTATTTCTAGCTGGTGATAATGATGAATTGGGAGAAAAGCCGTAGACTATATGAAGAGGCGAGAAAATATTTCCCTGGAGGCGTAAATAGCCCCGTTAGGGCGGCGATAAAACCCTATCCATTCTACGTCGAGAGGGGGAGAGGCGCATATATAGAGACGGTTGACGGCCATATATTGATAGACTATGTAATGGGCTACGGCCCACTCATACTCGGCCATAGCCACCCAAAAATCATTGACAGGGTTTTGGAGCAGCTGGAGAAGGGATGGATATACGGGACACCCCATGAATCAGCAATCAACCTAGCAAAAAAGATAACTAAACACTATGGTTACGATATGGTACGATTCGTGAATAGCGGGACTGAAGCAACGGTCACAGCCATCCGGATAGCCAGGGGATATACAAAGAGGAAGCATATAATCAAGTTCGACGGATGCTACCATGGAGCAAACGACAACCTACTCGTCAAGGCCGGGAGCGCGGCATCACACTACGGAATAAGCGCCTCAGAAGGCATCCCGGAGGAGATCTCACGCCTAACATATGTACTCGAGTATAACAACATCGAGGAATTCACGAAATTCATGGCTAAAAATGGAGACGATATAGCCGCAATCATCGTAGAACCCGTAATAGCAAATACAGGCCTAATACCCCCACACATAGAGTTCCTAAGGACCCTCAAGGAAGAGGCTGAGAGACACTCCGCCCTACTCATATTCGATGAGGTTGTAACAGGATATAGAGTATCCCTAGGCGGAGCCAAGGAATATTACAATATAGAGCCTGATATCGTAACACTAGGTAAGATTGTCGGGGGAGGCTTCCCAATAGGCTGCATAGCATCTAGGAATGAGATAATGCAGACGTTGACACCCACCGGGAAGGTCTTCAATGCAGGGACCTTCAACGCAAACCCAATCTCAATGGTAGCGGGCATAGCAACAATCGAGGAGTTAGAGAGGGGATACCCATATAAATATGCCAACGAGGCGGCGAGAAAAATAGCTGATGCCCTGAGGGAACTACTTGAGAAACTAGGGATAAGCGGCGCGGTAAACCAATTGGCAAGCATGTTCCAAGTATTCTTCACCCCAAGAGAAATAGATGGGGTGGATAGGCCCAGTAAGGCTAGGGCCTCAGACAAGAATTTATACATAAAGTTCCATAGCGAGCTCCTTAAGGAAGGGGTATATATACCTCCAAGCCAGTTCGAGACATGCTTCACATCATCGGAGCATAGAAAGGCCGAGATCTATAACACCATCCAGGCTATTGAAACGGTGCTTAGAAAAATTAAGGAGGGATAGATTATAGTGACTGGAAAGGTATATATCGTCGGCGGTGGGCCTGGTGACCCTGAACTGATTACGTTGAAGGCCATCAAAATAATTAAAGAGGCTGATGTAATCCTATATGATAGACTCGCCCCAAGAGAGTTACTAGAATATGCCCCAAAAGAGTGTGAAAGGATTTATGTAGGTAAGGAAAGGGGGAGACATACATATACTCAGGAGGAGATAAATAGACTGATGCTGGAGAAGGCGAAACAGGGGAAGAAGGTTGTTAGGCTGAAAGGTGGCGACCCCTATATATTTGGAAGGGGAGAAGAGGAATGCATTTATCTAATGGAGAATGGGGTAGAATGCGAGGTAGTACCCGGCATATCTTCAATCTTAGCGGCCTCAGTATATTCAGGCATACCACTAACCAATCGATGGATCTCATCATCTTTCGCCGTAGTAACTGGACAGGAAGCCGAGGAGAAGGATAGAAAGAGGGTTAGGATAGCAGATATAGCTGCAAATGTAGATACCCTAGTTATCCTAATGGGGACCAAGATGCTACCAAGCATCGTCGATGAACTCAGGAAGGTATTGGATGGAGATACTCCACTAGCCATAGTTATAAATGCATCAAAACCCAACCAGAGGACGATAATAACGAGATTAGCTGACGCAGAAAAACAATATGGCGATATTGAGCCACCCGCCGTAATAATAGTTGGCGAAGTAGTTAAGTTACGTGATAAACTCTGGCATATTGATTAGCCGGTGGAGGCCGGTACATATATACATGCAGGGTCCTCACCAAGAATGTCTCCACTCGACATGTATGCCCGGGCCCTACTACCACCACATACATCCCTAAACTCACAGTAGCCGCATCTACCCCTAAACTCACCCATCCTAATCGCCTTCAATACCCTATTCTCCCTATATATCGAGACTAGACTGCTCTCCCTAACATTACCAAGTATTAGTGGGGCGAAGCCACTGGGATAGACATCACCATTATATGCCACAAATATAACTCCCTTACCGTCCCTAGTATACGCTATCTTGGGGGAAGGTTCGCGGACAGGCTCACCCATAAGCCCAATTAATTCCGTGGCCAAACGCCTATATAAGCTGCCCAACCCATATTTACTTGCTACATAATCAATATCGAAGTTACTCGAGTCGTAATCATCTTCCCTCCTCCAAATAACCACCCTCCTATAGAATGGTGCTTCAACAGTCCTAACCTCAAAGCCGTATCGCGTAACCTCATACAAGAAATGTATCACATCCTCATATTCATGGGGCTCAAGATCCCTAACATCCACACCCCTCCCCACCTGGATAAGGAAGAATACCTCCCAAATCCTGATCCCAAGACCATGTAAAAGCCTAACCATATGCGGGAGCTCAAAAACATTATCGGGGGTCACAACTGTATTAACCTGTGTTATGAAGCCCTTCTCCCTAAAGAGAGACAGCTTATTAATAGTGTCTTGGAAATGCCCCTCAATCCCCCTTATACTATCATGCGTATCAGGTTCAGCTCCATCCAAACTAATAGAGATAAACTTAACCCCTATCTCCCTAAGCGCACCGATCCTACTAGGGTCGAGCTTATCAGATATAGATGGAGCCAAACCAATCCTGAAACCACGTTCAATAGCATAACAAATTAGCTTATCAATATCATCCCTCATCAATGGATCCCCACCAGTAAAGATTAGGACGGGATATGGCTCACCGAAACCAGTCAAGCTATCAATAAATGAAATTGCCTCATCCGTCTCAAGCTCCCCAGGCAATGGATTCAAGATAGCCTCGGCCCTACAATGCCTACACCTCAATGGACAGGCCCTAGTAACCTCCCAAAACACAAGGATAGGTCTCTCATTATAATCCATAAACCCTTCACCAGACTAATCAGAATAGTAGATTTCTATACATATTTCTGCAGATATATATCAAATATTAATTAATCTATGCTAATTTAGCAGATATAGATATAGATATTTAATGAAACAACAATGATTGACGTGCAAAAATTTATTCAAGTGGGTTAACTATTACCTTGTTATATGCCCGATATTATTGATGCCAAATACTCAGCTTATTATGAGAAGAGAAGGAGGGTATTCTGGTCCAAGTATTGGAAGGACAATACGGATTATGATATCCTTATCCCCAATGGTTTTAGGGAGTATCCAGAGGAGATATATAATTTATTTCTAACCCTTATAGAT
>WAMZ01000137.1 GCA_015522055.1 Candidatus Geothermarchaeota archaeon | reverse complement strand
TAAAGACCCGGACCCGCCCATTCTTGAAATGAATCTGTATACGTGCACCGTCATACTTAACCTCCACAGCAGCCTCCCCACCACCTATCATCGAGAAGGCCTCGTCAACCGATTCAGCTGGCGTCGCCAACATAGGCCTCAAAGGCACAAATAATGTCGGCCTATTCAGGTATGGCTCGATATCCCCGCCACTAAGAATCTCGACAAGCCTCTTCATCGAGCCATGGAGCATATATAGTCTCCTAATCCTCTCATAATCCTGGTTGCATGCCTTCGCCAACGCCTTCAATAGATTCCCCTCACTAACACCAATCCTCAACTCACCGAAGATAATCTTCATCAACCAAATCCTCTCCTCCTCATCCATAGCAGCCAGCAGGCCTTGGAGAGCTGATACCCGCATCCTAGAAGAACCCTCACCCCTATAGCCAGCCAGCTCAAGCAACTTACTATAGACGTCCCTAATAGTTGGCTTAGGCAGGGGGAATAATGGGCGCTGGACATTGGATATGGCTTCCCTTATGGTCTTAAAGCCAACCCCCAGGCCACCCTCACCAGCACCCACGGGGTCACCCGATAATAGTGCTAGGGCCGCCTCCCACTCATCCTTAGGCAGCCTCGATAGGAAGGATGAAATGATGTCTATCTTCTCATTGATCGAGTTAGTCACCTCAACCCTCTTACAGACCCTTACAAACTCGCTGAATAGCGTCATCCTAGACACTCTGGCTAGCTAACTCGTTAAAGACCGATAGAAACCTATCCTTCTCAGAATATGGAACCACGGCGGCACCCTTATCAGAATAGCCGTATCCAAGGCCGCCAACCGAGTAGGCAGATGCCTCCACAAGTGCAGAGACTGGCTGGAGCCTCCCCAGGGATATCCTGAACGCCATCGACCTAGATGTTCTAACAGCTATATTAACCCAATCCCTGGGTAGGTATCCATAACCCGGTATATATGGATTACGTTCACATATACCTAGTAGATACTTATTCTTATCATATAGCCTAATTTGGTAGCTAACGTAACTGGTGAATGAGTCGAACACTCTTGTACCAAGCTTATAAAATAGGTTTTTATAGTCCTCAAACCAGGTTATCGAGCCACGTTCACTAAGCCCCTCCTCCTCAAGGAAAGCCAGCATCTCATCAAAAACCCTCTTCCGAACCTCCTTATACTCAGCCGCCTTATCAAGAATATACCTATTATCACCCTCATACAGCACTTCGAACAAATCTAGGTAGGCATCCTCATAGTAGCCTACCGAAGATATTAGGGTAACCTCCCTATACAGCCTCCTATAATCCTTGTTGAAAGACCCATATACAATCTTGATAGCCTCCCCCCTCTTCCTAGCCACACCACTCTTAATAGCCTCATATAAAACCCTCCAATTTAGACCAACGGGGTAATTTGGGGACTCACCATAGCCAAGGACAGCGAGCCAAGACCACCTACTGAAGAGAGCCGCATCATACTGCCTACAGATCAAATAAGTTATTATTGATGATGAGGGAGCCTCACTCTCCTCGAAACCCATATTAGAGGGATTAATATACATAATGTCTTCAGGAGGAGAGGCCGCCTCGGAATGGTGATCAATAACGAGGATATTCTCGAGAGACTCGATATAACGGTAGAATGAGCCGCCCAAGTCAGTGAATATAATCAAGTCATAGGGCTCCCCCATGATATCCGTTAGGATATCTGGATAAACCTTATCTATACATATAAATGCATATTCAACCCCAAGCTCATCATACAGTAACTTTAATAGTAGGGCCGATGCCAAGCCATCACCATCATCACTAAATACAGTCAAGATATATTTAGCTGACTTAATGCGTTCAAGCGCCTCCCCAACCTTATCCCTAAGAATAGATAGACTATCCAATAGCTACCACCTAATAAACCTATCTAAACCAGTAGCCGGCGTCTCGGCAATCGATAACAAAGTCTTCTCAGATATCCCTATAGGCTCAAGAACCCTAGCAACAACAGGGAGTAGCTGATTCTTAATATAATAATCCCTATCAATATGCTCAGGATCCACATCCAGATAATGGACAGCCCTCTTATACAGCGGCCCCTCCCCCTTCACTATAATATAACCTATAAACATACCCTTCTTAATCCTCCACCCCCTACGACTAAGGCTCCTAGCAACAGAAATATGCGGTGCATTGGCTTTATACTCATCAAGGTCACGGGTGATCTGCTCCCATATAACCAGCTCATCCACCGAATACCTACCCTCCCTAATTCTACTTACCGCCTTCCTAAACTCATCCATCAACCTATTCCTAGAAACACCCTCCAAAACCATCTTAATAAACTTATATTGATACTCCCTAGCGAGCTGGCACCAATCCCTCCTTACATATTCAAGACCCACAATGTCTATACGCCCATCCAACGTCAGGCCAGCATACCTCTTCTTGGCCTCCGTAAATAGAACCTTCCTATAAATCTTATCGATCTTGGCCTCCATCTCGAGCCTAGACTCAATCCACTCCAAGAGACGCCTAACCCTATCCTCATCATACTCGATGAACACGCTATCAGTATCGCCATAAATTATATTAAGCCCCAGCTCCCTAGCCTTATCTATACTCTCACTAATCAACCTCCTACCCAGGTATGTAATGAGGGAGGCACCCTCAAGGGTATACCACCTAGCGCCTAGCCAACCCATATAGCCATACATTGTATTGGCGAGGATCTTAAGTATACGCTGCTTAGAGTCGAGTAGACGATATATAGGTGAGTCAGGCTCATACCTCCTCATCAAATCCCTAACAGAGTCCCGCTCCCTAACAAGTGTCTCAACTATATCGGGGAGTATCCCCCTAACATCCCTCCTCACACCAACACCAACTTCAGGATAATAATCTACACCCTCCCCCGACTCCCTAACAATAGTATCGGGAGATATATTATACTTCATAATTATCGATGGATACATACTCTTGAAGTCAATAACAGCTATATTACTATGTATACCCTTCTTAGGGGTAAGGACAAGACCACCTGGATACGCCCTAGGCCTCCGGCCCAAAACCTTCGGTATCAGCTCATTCCTACGCCTACTCATCCTCATAATATAATGCTCCGCCTGCCTACCCGATGAGGCGGTTAGGACGTAGTCGGGGGGCATACCAGTCACACTAGACAAGCTGAACACATGCTCAACCAAGGCTGAGAAAGACTTATATATAGTTTCGACCCTCCACCTAACATAATTCAGGAGCTCATCCCTACCCTCCTTCCAGTAATATGGATAGCTAAATACGTCTATAGACTTGATAGGCATGTCTAGCCCAACATATCCAGCCAACTCCTCCAACGTCTTCAATTCAAAGAGGGGATTATCCTCGACATACTCCTTCAAATCAATATTCATCCTACCATAGAAGGAAAAGTGTCCAAATAGGCTCTGATGGATCTCATGCCCAGCAACACCCAACCCAATCTTCAGCCCCAAATGCTTTCCACGCATAACTAGATAAGGCCATATAACTGAGTTACCACCAAATGACACCACGACATGGGGATCCAAATCATTAAACTCACTATTTAACCACTTTATCAGCTCCACATCACTACCATCCTGAGCTAGATACTCCCTAAACCCGGTCCCATCATATAACACTACATATCTAATTGGATCCCTACGTGGATCAGGCTCCCCATGCTCCGAAACAACAACAATATCAATCGCCAATACCCTAAGCTTTGGAATCTCCCTCTCTTCACCTAGGGGAACTAATTTATCAAGCCTCCATACATTGATCCCATGGTATTCACCTATTAGGGATCCATATACCTCATACCATGTGCATGGCAGGACATTATTATCGATTAGATATTTAATAGTATCTCTGATATCATCCTCATAGAGATTCTCCTCACCAACCCTCTTCTTAAGGGCCTCCCTAACACCCTTCAATACCTCAGCATCCCCAGACAATCTAAACAGCCTCACATCCCTTCCATAAAGCCTCCTCACCACTTCCGAAAACTTAACCCCAGGATACTCCCTAGCGACAGCGTCTACTACCCCGGAGCCGGCCTCCAGCGACACATAGAAATAGTCATCGAAATGGCTGTTGAGCTGATACAGAACCCCCGCTTCATCGAGGGAGAGAAGGCATATATTATCATCCGGCTCTTTTGAGAACTGTGGATGCGCCACGTCAAATATCCACAATATCTTTCTATCCATATCCACAAGAATTATTAACCCAATAAAGTATAAAATATTTATTAGTAAGTCTCCAGTTTAAGTTATAACATTGTTAAAATGGTGTTAAAATAATGGCTGACCAAGTATTATCCGACGAGGATAAGAAGATAATTATGAATGACTACTGGGCCAGGCTAGAGGACAATGTAAAACTAATATATATAAACAAAAAGGATTCCTCAAATTGCCAGTACTGCAGCCTTATAAAACAGCTATATACTGAGCTAGCCAGCATGAGCGATAAGATAAGCCTCGAGGAATATATCTATGAAGACTTGGATGAGGACTTCAAGAATAAATATAGGATAAGGGCAGCACCCGTCGTCGTAATAGAAGGTAGGAATAAGGGCCTAATAAAGTTCTATGGAATACCCTCGGGAATGGAGTTCCCCAGCTTCATAGAAACGATCGTCAAAGCATCAAAGGGAGAGACCGACCTACCAGACAACATTGTAGAGGAAGTCAAGAAAATAGATAAGGAGGTTAATATCAAGGTATTCGTGACCCCCACATGCCCCTACTGCCCCAAGATGGTCTCAACCTCATACATGTTCGCTATGATAAACGAGAATATAGAGGCAGAGGCATGGGAATCCATAGAATTCCCCGAGATAGCCAGGGACTATAGTGTCCAGGCAGTACCAAAGGTCGTAATTAATGACGAGGTATCATGGGAGGGGATGGCTCCCCCAGACTACCTATTACATAATATATACCACGCCTTAGGAGAGGTCCACGAGCACTGACCAATACAGACTAATACCACCATATAT
>WAMZ01000136.1 GCA_015522055.1 Candidatus Geothermarchaeota archaeon | reverse complement strand
ATTGTATATCTAGATGCAGAGGACATATAGATTTTTTATCGGATCTGGGTATGAATAAGATATATTTTAATCTTTATAACTGTGTTATATAACAATATTATATGATATGAGCCTCGTCGATGAACTATACAGTAAATACCTAAGGCCACAAAAGACCATCGAAACTAATATAATTGACCGTCGAGACACAAGGATCTTCTTGAAGCAAGAGTTCGTATATAATTCTGGGGATATTCTTCTCAATATAAAGAGGAAGCCAGCCTACTATCTATTCCACGACCTATATAATAAGGGTATAATCAAGGATGGTATGAAGCTTATATCTGCATCTTCGGGGAACTTCGTTCTAAACCTTGGAATTAAAGCGAATGAATATGGGTTAAAGTTGATTGCTGTAACTCCACCTAGGATACCTGAGGAGAATGTCAAGGCCCTCACTTCACTGGGTGTCGATGTAATCCATATTACTGAGGAGTTCGATATGTGTCCCAGGGAGACCACTGTATTCTATACTAGAAGCCTAGCGGAAAGCTATCGTTATATCCTTGTGAATGTAGACCAGTATATAAGTTGGCAAAACGTTCTTTCACACTTCTTCCTAACTTGGAATGAGATTAAGTCGGAGTTTGAGCAAATAGACTATATTATTATAGCTCTTGGTAGCACTGGTACCTACATGGGCGTATCCCTAGGGAATAAGGTGGATAGGTTGGCTAAGGAGGTGATCGGTGTACAGCCTCCACATGAACATAACATCCCTGGTGTACATCATATTGTCGATGGATGCGAGTGGAATCCGGAGATATTCTCTCCTTCAATCGGTGGCTATATAATAACGGTGGATGATGTGGATACATATAGGTGGCTCGCAATATTGGAAAACAAGGGTATACATGTGGGTCCCTCAACAGCGATGCTATATGCTGCCGTGGAGAGACTATCGAGGGAGAGGCCAGGCGACTATCTAATCGTTTCACCGGACTCCGATAGATTATATAGGAATCATCTCCTAAGAATATATAGTAAATTATATAATGATATAGTTTCGAGGTATCCAGAAGACAGGGAAATCATTGATAGGTTTATTAGGGATTTAAGGGGGAGGGAGGATATAGACATTCCTGAATATATAAAGAGGTATTATAAGCCTAGGGAGGAGGGTAGGGTTTACGAGATTAGTAAGCTCGATAGAGATTATATATCGAAGATATTGTCCAGCTAATTGTTTTTATACCCGATATGCATAAATCTTATAGACATGCTATACATTATTCTACCCTTTATACCATTACTAGCCGATGTTGCGGTACTATTCATATATAGAGGTAGAATCCGGTTAATCGACACAAGATACATAATAGCTCTATCGGCAGGTATAATCACCACGGCCGCCATGGTCGAGCTTATTCCAGAATCGAATATAGAGTCCAACTATATGTATCTACTTCTCGGTTTCATTCTATTCTATGTTGTGGAGAAGCTTACCATGCTCCATTCATGTGGGGAGGCCGAGTGTGAGGTTCATACATTGACACCTCTAAGTGTAGTCGGTATGGCTCTCGATAATATTGTCGATGGGTTGGGCATAGCCATCGCATCCTTCATAGACCCATGGCTCGGATTCATAATAGCATTGGCTGTGGTTACCCATGAGGTTCCCCAAGCCCTCACATCCACATTTATCCTAAGGAGGCTGATGAAGCCTCATAGAGAGGTTGTAGCCATGCTTTTATTGGCTGGCTTGATGTATCCGTTGGGGGGAGCCCTCTCAATTATTGTTCCAAGCGACCTTTACCCAGCTATCATATCATTTGTTGCTGGTGTCTTCATATACATCGGGGCAGGCGACTTACTTATGGAGGCGCATAGAAAATTCAATATATATGTTGTTATATCGGTATTGACAGGGGTGGCCTTAAGCCTCATACTAAAAGGCCTACATATATAGTGTCTTCAACATAGGTAGAGGGGATATAGATGGTTGAGTTATTCGATTGGGAGACGCAGGAGGCCGATGTAAATCTCTCTGGCAGTAGTATGGAGCCACTCCCGGATCTCTCCGGCCTAGAATATGAGGATGGAGATCCTCATGAGTTGGTTGCCGAGCTCTATGGTGTAGACCCTAGTAATACATTATTTATTCATGGGGCTCAGGAGGGTATGTTCCTCACGTTATTGGCCCTAAGGCCTAAAGAAATAACGATCCCTATCCCGATCTATCCTCCTGTACATATACAGGCTAGGATACTTGGGATTAGGGTTAGATTTGTTGAGAATCCATATGAAGCTGATACGAAAATTGTTGCTATGGTGAATCCCAACAACCCTACTGGAGAATACTATGACTTAAGTGAGCTGGCTGGAGATAGGATTGTAATTGTGGATGAGATATTTAAGCCATTCGTCGATGACCAATTTGAATACATTGACAACTCAGTTATAATCATGAGTACGAGTAAGTATTTCAGTGTTATTGGTAGGAAGGTTGGTTGGATAATCGCTGATAAGAAGTATATAGACCATATCCAGGATGTAAGGGACCTCGTCTCACCCCCACCAATAAGTGACGTATCGCTTATAAACTATATAGTC
>WAMZ01000135.1 GCA_015522055.1 Candidatus Geothermarchaeota archaeon | reverse complement strand
TGTGTATAAGAGACAGACTTTCTCCATATAAGCCGAAGGAGATGATTAAATGCATACGCAGATACTAATAACAGACATAAAGGATGAAGATTTCTTCCTATTAGATTTATATAGACCTGCCTCAGAATTCAGGTATGGAGGATTCTCCTTAAGGGAGAGACTAACAATTCTAGTAGGTAAAGAAAACATATATTATTTTTTAAGAGATGATGATAAGGCCAGAACTATAGGCGAACGCTACGGCATCCCCTCCAACGAGATACCATCCAACAATTTTATAGCTATAAGTACAAGAGTCTTGGGCTCCCTAGATGAAATAAACTCACTCATAAAGTTCCTGGATAAGCTTGAGATCAATCAAGTATTGGTAACTGATAATGGGGGATTCATAGGAGGAAAATTCGATGCGGAACACTTCCCACCAAATAATAAGTCAAAGAAATATATGCACAAGACATTATCTCGGCTCTACATGGAGAAACCATGGGACTTTATAGAGAGACAGCCAGATATAATAAGGGATGACGCTCTAAACAAGCAACTAAAAAAAGAATTTTCAGTATTGAAACCCAATAGAGGTAACTGGCCCATCTTAGCACACAAAGATGGTGTCTATATAGAGAGATATACATATACAGATACGAGGCACGGACCAATAATAATCAGCTCCAACGTAGAGATCCAGTCCTTCACAAGGATAAGTGGGCCATCTGTTATAAGAGAAAACACAATATTACTCTCCTCACTAATTAGGGAGAACACAGCTATAGGACCAGTATGTAAAATAGGGGGAGAAGTAGCAGACTCACTGGTGGATGGATACTCAAACCAAACCCATAAAAGCTATATAGGCCACAGCTACGTCGGTCAATGGGTGAATATAGGTGCATTCACAGTTACATCCGACTTGAAGAATACATATGGTGAGATTAAATTCGACTTACTAGGTGAGAAGATAAATACAAATCAGATAAAATTGGGGGCCTTCATATGCGACTATGCCAAGACATCAATATCAACAAGCATAATGGGTGGGAAAATAATAGGCCACTTCAGCCACGTAATAGGCCCAGTATATAAAAGCATACCCCCATTTACAATATGGAATGGATATACAAACAGCCTATATAACCTGTATCTAGACTCGGCAATCAAGACACAGGAGAGGATGTACGCCAGAAGAAAAGTTAAACAACTAGCCATAGAAAGGAAACTAATAGAAAAGTTGTATAGAGATACCGAAAAATTGAGGGAAGGAAAAGTAAATGATAGATTTACATGGTAATTTTCAAAGCGGGCCCGCGGGGATTTGAACCCCGGACCGCCGGCTCTCTACCAGCGTTAGAAGGCATACGCCCACATACATTAGGGTCGGCGCCCTATCCAGGCTAGGCCACGGGCCCACATCCATTATGGAACGATTCATATATTGTAAAGAATGAACTACTTAAAAATATTTGTGTCCGACGTTATAGAGGCTCTATAATAATGGCAGGGGTCAAGGGCATCGACCTAGAAACCTTATTAAAATATTTATTAGGAACATCCCCTACCAATACCTCAACCACTGCCTCCGGATATCTGCGTCGAACGATGCGTGGGAATACATCCCTCAGGAAACTGAGCTCCTCCTCATAACCATAGTCCTTAACCAGTCTCTTCAGCTTAGTATATCTACCATATGAGAGGCGTTTAAGCAATTTATATATGGATGCTGCCTCACTTCTATCTATCCCTGCATCCATTGCAAGATTTATAAACTCCTTTATATCTACCATACCATCCCTAGCTAAAGCCTCCCTAACCAAACGCCACCTCTCCCTATCAGCTGGTATAATAATAACCTTGAATGCACCCTCGCCCCTAACCACCAATTTAACGATACCCTCAATATCAGATAAGAGCTCCTCTGCATAGTCACCAAGTGAGATCAGGAGCTCACCTTGAGCACCCACATCTATCCTCGGCCATTCCTGGAGGGCCACATACCCCTCTCTCCCCAAAATATTTCTCCATATCTCCTCAGCAACAAATGGAGCATATAGAGAAAGGAGCCTAACCCAAGCGTCTACAGCCACCTCAACGACATACCTACTCGGCACATCAACATAGTGCATATATTCATTTAGTATGCCGGGCATCTGATAGAAAATAATTCTACCAGCAGCAGCAATCTTATGGGCCTCTATCAGCGACTCTACATCATCAATTAGTCGAGAAAACCTCGCCAACAACAGCTTATCGAAGAAGTCATCACCCTCCCTATCAACCGCCTTAGACAACAACTCACTAACTAGTCTAGGAAAACTCCGCAGCCTCTCCCTAATAACCCAGAAGTTGTTTAACCTTACATCGGGATCCTCTAAACCATCGGTAATAGTTAATAGACCAATGCGGACAGCATCCGAGCCATAAGTCTCGATCGCTTTACGTAGAGATATGAAGTTCCCTGTAGATTTCGACATCGGTTTACCCTCAAGCTTAATATAGCCATTTACAGATATCCCCCTAGGCCAGTGGCTCCTACCAAATAATGCTACATGATGGAATATGAAAAACGTCAAATGATTACCCACCAAATCCTTACCAGACCCCCTAATATCTACGGGATACCAATATAGAAATTCATTCCTTATAGACTCAAGAAGCTCCCTAGGAACCCCGGACTTGGCCGCCACGGCATCTACATCCCCAACCCCATAGAAGACATAGTTAAAGAAGTCGTCATCCACCTTCGAGGGATCTATCTTCCCCATATTATAATACTTGGCGATGATATAGAATGCCATATAAATAGTCGAGTCTGTAAGAGTCTCTACTATCCACTCCCGATCGTATGGAAACGGTGTGCCGAGCCCCGTCCTCCTCGTACAAGGCCAATCCTCATACCAGTCTATATAATGGAGGAACATCTTCCTCAACTCCTCGGGATAGAAATTCATCTCCCTAACAGCCTGGCGAGCCAACTCCTTCCATCCTTCATCCGAATACTTCAGCGCCCATTGATCCTCGATAATCTTGACATGTGTAACGGTGCCACATCTACATACAACCCTCTCAGGCAGATCATACATGGTGGTCGCCATATCCATATCCGTTAAGATACGGACAATACCGTCCTTCGCCTCCCTAACAGGGACACCGCTCAGATCCAGGCAATTATCCTTCATCACCCCCTTATGATACTCATCTGAGTATACATCCCTAGTGGCCTTCTCAAGACCATCCCTATCCAGCTGACTCGAGACCCCATACTTCTCAGCCGCATCCCTAGCCGGATACTCACTATACCCATCTATATGTATAATTGATATAGGCTCCAGACCAGCTACAATATCCCTAACCTCATTCGGCAGCCTATCAATATCCCTCTTAAGATCCATAAGAGCAGCATAGTCATAGGGTGCATGTGCAGGTACACTATACACAACACCAGTTACCAAATCGGGATCCACGAACTCCGCGGGTAGAACAGGAACCTCCCTATTAACATATGGCGCCACCGCCCTAAGCCCTATAAGCTCATCACCATTAAACTCCCTTATCACATCGACCTTCCTCAACTGATCCCTAAGCTTAACCACGGCACGAGACGATACTATCCACCTCTCCCCATCCACAGATGCCAACACATACTTGGCGCCGGGCTTCACCCAGATATTAGTAACACCGAATATCGTCTCCGGCCTAAAAGTACCAGCGACTAGGTAGGCCTCCAAAGCATCAACATAGAATTTTACGAGTATATATTCCTCAGGCCTTACACCCACCCCCTCCAACCTATCGTGATCCCCAGTTGGGCTCTCATCCCTTGGACACCACACAACTGGATGCGGTTCCTGCACAATATAACCCTTCTCATAAAGCCTTCTAATCTGCCACTCAACAAACTTTGTATATAAAGGATGAATATTCGTTGTATGGAACTCCCTCCTCCAATCTATAGATAAACCTAGTCTAATAATATCCTCCTTCCCCTTCCTAGTAAAGTACCTAACTAGGTAGACCGGGTCCCTAAACCTATCCAGCTCCTCAGGCTCAACACCATCTAGATTGACAAGCCTCTCCCTAATACTCTCATCACCAGCCTCCAGTCTATGGACAACACCCATCACAGCCTCCCCAGTCCAATGCCAGGCCCATGGATATAGGACATTGAAACCCTTCATCCTATAGTATCTAGCCAATACATCTAAACGCCCAGCAGAATAGGCATGCCCAAGATGGAGTGAGCCATTCATATAGGGATATGGAAACGTTATAAATATCTTGGGCCTAGAAGGATCTACATCTGCATCGAAGATCCCTTTATCGACCCACTCCCTACTCCATCTCTCCTCCACACTACCTGGATCGTAGTCTACCCTCGACATAGCTCCTAATCCTCCTCCTCAACTCATCAATACCATACTCTGAACGGCCGCCAAACCTGGCGTATCTAGCATCGCCCTTACCGCCACCCCTAAACAACTCCCTCGACAAGCTAGACAACAACTCGTAGGCGTTAACCCCCCTCTCCCTAGCCTCCACACCCACCATCATAGTAACATTGACACCACGGCCTATCCTAGATATCCCAACCACAATAACATCCCGATACCTCTTCTCAAGCACCTCAGATAAATATATTATATCCTCAACATCACCAACATAATCCACATATTTAAGGCCATCCACCTCAGCAGCCTCCTTGTAAAGCTTATCGGCCAATAACTCCAAATAACTCCTCCTCAGGTTTGAATAATCCCTCTCCAACTCCTCTTTTTCAGACAAGAGACGCTTCACAGCATCACCAACCTCGTCGATAGAGACCTTCAGTAGTCGAGACATATCATCAAGAATCTTATGCTCCCTCCTAGCCCTCCTAATCGCAGCATCACCAGCTAAGAAGGTAAACCTAATAACCCCCTCATGGATCTTCTCAACATCAACAATCTTAATATATTTAATCTCCCCAGTCGATGATACATGGGTACCTCCACAAGCCTCGGCATCCCAGTCCCCAACCACCAATAACCTAAGCATAGAACCTGGAACAACACCACCCTGGTATATGATTGGCCCATACCTCCTCTCAGCCTCACCACGCTCCATCCAAACAGCCTCAACCTGCAAATTCTTAGAAACAATATCATTAGCCAACTCTTCAATCCTATCAACTTCCTCATCCGTCGGAAGCCTATAGTGTGTAACATCCAAATGCGCGGAGTCAGGCCTCTTACTGGCACCCGTCTGCCAGACATGGGGACCCAAAACCTTCCTAATAGCCGAGAGAAGTATGTGGGTAGCCGTATGGTGCCTCATCAATGAATAACGCCTGTCCCAGTCAATTAAGCCCCTAGCCACGGCACCCACAATCTTCTCATCAGGCTTCCTATCGACATAATGCCTAATCTCACCGGCCACGTTCTTGGTATCCACAACACGATACTCAACACCATCAATCAATAATATGCCGGTATCACCTACCTGACCCCCACCTTCAGGATAGAATACAGTCTTATCCAAAACTATATAGTTATCCCCTACACCAGTCACCCTAGCAGTCATAGACTTCCAATATGAATTCCTATAGTATAGAGGCTCCGTCCTAGAGACTGCCACCTCAACATATACCTCAGCCTCCCTCTCCGGGGCACCATGCCTCTCAGCAACTATATCATAGAAATTGGCTGGAACCTCGATGGAGATACCGAGCGACTCCTTCATATACTCAGAGACCACATCCGGAGATATTCCATATGAATCATATATCTCCACTAGTTGATCCAAACCTATAGACCCATACTTCTTCCTATATCTCTCAACTATTCTAGGCAACCTATCCATAACACCCTTATATCTATTCAACTCAAGCTCGACTACCTCGAATACCACATCCTCGACATCCTTCACATTCGCAAAATGTCTAGACCAGTAATCTATTTGAAGCCCAAATAGTCTATGCACATAATCTATAAGGCCCCTCATCATCATGATCTTGAATATCCTGCGGAGAAGCATCCGAGTAAGGTATCCCTCCTTAACATTAGATGGGACGGCGCCATCCCTAATTAACAGTATGGCCGCCTTAGAATGATCTAATATACGCATAACATCATCGTAGAAGGCCAGCTTATCAATAACCTCATCCCTATCCAAACCAAGTTTCTCAGCTATCTTACCACGTATATCCCTAACGAAATCCATCTTCTCAAATTCATATCTCGGACTATACATGGAATTCATATATAGAATTTCTTCAGGAATATCTAGCCCAACATCCGACATAACCTTATCCAGAACATCCCCATATATAGCGTGGAAAGCCGAGGGCGAACCCTGGGAAAGCCATGTCCACCTCTCTATGCCATAACCAGTATCGACCGTGAAGACCGGAGTCTCAACAAGCTTATCATCGACAATCTCATACATCATAAAGACAAGGGTAGATACCTCCAAGCCATTAATAATACCCTCGACATCAGGGCCGGCGTTCCCACCACCAACCCAGAAATGCTCCTTATACGTAATATACTCCTCGGGGACACCAAGGACCTCGGTTGCAAACTCATGATGATAGGCAATAGTACCATCCTTCCAATAATAATACTCACCACCCTTCCTATTGAAGGCATGGGCTCCCCCCATCTCAAATATAGTTAGGTGCCTCCCAGCAGTCAAACCAACATTATTTATATCCTCAAACCTCAAACAAGGCTGGCTAACCACAAGAGGATTGGCCGGTGGATTACTAATACCAGCGGTAACATAGGGCTGGAAATCCGCTATAGAAGCAATGGTAACGAGAAGATCGTCCCTCCACCTAGCCACCACTGGATAAGGGTCTATAATGGTATGGCCATTCCTCTCAAAAAACTTGAGGAACTCCTCCCTCATCTCACCAAGGGAATAACGGCGCCTAGTAGGCGGATTCCTAAGGAAGGTATAATCGACACATGGAGACTCTCCACAAACATCTTGATCTGGGTCGGGCGTCCAGAAGAAGGCGCCACATACCCTACACTTCCTCCTAGTATATCCATGTTCACGCATAAAATCTATGTCAAACTCATCATCCCTAATCCTAAACTCCAATCCAGACACCGACCCAATAAACAGACCAAATAAATTATAATCTAAGATAATATGCAGAGAATATAATATTAAAATTATTTCTAAAATATGTTGAACCAACAGGTTAGAGAGTCAACTACTAAATATAGAAGAGATATTGAATTTAACAGGCTTAATTATTTGTCAGCCGAATAGTGCGCCTAAGCCCTCCAGAGCCTCTTCCTCCTCTTCCTCTTCCTTCTCCTCCTCCGCCTCCTCAGCCTTCTCCTCCTTCTCCTCCTCCGCAGGAGCCGCTACAGGTGCCGCGGGGGCGGTTGGAACCGCAACAGCGGATTCAATGACCTCCTTAATATCTATTCCCTGGAGGGAGGTAACAAGAGACTTGATCATACCTGGATCGGGCTCCTCACCAATAGCCTCAAGCACCTTCTTAAGATTCTCCTCATTTATCTCCTTACCAGCCTCATAGAGCAATAATGCGGCATAAATATATTTCACACCTGTCACCCCTCAAATCCAATATACCTATTAATTACCAATGATTTAAGTATATAAATTTTTAAGATGCCGTCCTCTCCTCGATAAGCCTCGCCACGCGATATGCACGGGCTATCAACTCCTTGATTGTATGGCGCGTCGGGATACCAAGCTCCAAAGATATAGCTCTACTATTCATGAAGGCCTTCACCAACAGCGGCCTCACAGTATAGGCGGTTGGATACCCAAGTTCAATAGCCACCTTAAACGCGTGCTCAAAGCATCTCGATAAGTCTTCCTTTATAGCCTCTATATCTGGTAGTAGATGCTCCTTCCTAATAATTACACCCTCCTCCAAGTCGACCGCGAACCTCATAACCATCTTAGACTTTATAGGCTTTATACCCAGCTTACTAAGTAGGTTAGCTAAATTAGCCGATATCTTGTCACCAGCCCTAGCCACAACCGTATCCTTCATAACATTTATAGCCCCACCAATAATCTTGGTCGGGATCCCGAAGTTCGAGAATAGACTAATAATTGGACCTGGTGGGATCCCAGTATTACCCTCGGGAATAACTATGTCTACAGGAGCTATATCCCCTGGAGAAGCCGGGAGATCAACCTCGAACTTATCCAGAGTCATAGCGATCTCGATAGGATTCTTATTAGTAAATATAAATAGAACCTGGCCCTTCAAATCATCCACAATTCTCCTCGCCAAATCAGGATATATCGTCTCCAAGGCCTTAAAGAAGACCGTCTTCTTACCACCCTTAATCCTAAACCCTAATTCATCCTGAAGCCTCCTAACCTCCTGCAACATCGAGGCCCTAAGCCTATACGCATCTACAAATATGATATACCTATGCCCAGAGATAAGCTGCCTAAACTCCTCAAACATCCTTCTCTTCCGCTCCTTAGGCGATAGCCTCAGCACACCGACCCACCTCAAATAACCCTAACAGAAGGCCCCATAGTAGTCTTAACATAGACCCTCTTTATAAAAGCCTTCTCCGGCAGCTTACTAGAGATAGCGTCAATCACAGCCAGAGCATTCTCAGCCAAATCCTCCTCATCCATATCCTCCGTACCTATAGCTACCGCGACCATCGGATTATTCCTTACATTCACCGATACAGATGACCTAAGCCCCTCAATAACCGCCTTAACATCAGCATTGGGTGGCAGAATCTGAGGCATCTTATTCCTAGGCCCCAAGACACTACCCATAGCCCTACCTATCTTAGCCATAAACCTAGGCTCAGCCAGGAAGAAGTCAAACTCCTTAGCCAACTTCTTAACATCCTTCTTAGAGCCAGCCAATTCATCTATCTCCTTCTCCCTGATAACTCTATCGGCACCAGCCTTCTCAGCCGCCTCAGCAACCGCCCCATCAGCGAATACCGCCACCCTCCTAGCCTTACTAGATTTATGTGGGAGGCGGATAACAGTCCTAATCCTATTCTCAGGCTTCCTAAGATCTAGGCCAGATATAGCCAATATAAGCTCTACAGATTGCATAAAATTCCTTTTCTTACTCTCCTCCTTAGCCCTCTTAATAGCCTCTACAAGAGACTCTTTACTCAACTGCTTGACCAACTGACTCATCACTCAATCAACCCTCCCCAGCATAAATAATATCATCATACTTACCCTCTTTAATCAACCCAGTTACCTCCCTCGGATCCATATTATCTACCGTCACACCCATACTCACACATGTACCAACAACCTGGAGCACAACCTTCTTCAAATCACTTACCTTAACCTTCTTATTAACTATCTTAGCGATATTCACAACCTGCTGCATGGTAAGGTTGCCCACAAACTCCTTACCCGGGTTACTACTCCCCTTCTCAATGCCAGCCTCCTTAGCTATCAACGCCGAAGTAGTAGGTATACCCACCTCAATCTCGAACTCCTTCGTATCCACATCCACGATAATCTTGACCGGGACCCTCATGCCCTTGAAATCCGCTGTCAACTCATTTATCTTATCAACAATCTGCTTAACATTGACGCCTAAAGGCCCTAGAGCCGGCCCTAGGGGGGGACCAGCAGTTGCAGCCCCACCACTCACCAAAGCCTCAACAACCTGTTTCTTACCCATATCGATCAATCCTCCTTCTTCTTCAAACTAGATAGTGATATTATAATGGGTATGGGGGATATAGATGCATCCTGGAGCTGAATAACAGCCTCCTTACGATCCTTCTCACCCCTAATATTAATAACCTTGGCAACCATCCCTCTAAACGGCCCCGAAGTAACCTCCACCAAATCCCCAACCTCAATAACCTCCTCCTCCTTACCAATCTCTAGCAAGGTCTCCAAGTCGGAGTCGCTTAGGACACCGGGTAGAATCTTCTTGAAATACTTTATATTCTCAAAAGCCTTAACTACATCTACATAGGCAGCCGCCTCAACAACCAACACACCCTTCATATGGGGAGGCTTGAAAACAGACTTAATCCTAATATCCCCACCCGAGTTCTTAACCTTAATCTCAACCATCCTAGCGATATGCTCCTCCTGACCACTGGTTACCGAGACCATAAAGAACCTACTACCCGACATCGCAGACCAACCCACTATATCGTGATAAACAACCCGAATATCACACCGATTAAATAGGCGATAGAGCCCAATACCAATATACCCAAGAATATGATCTTTGTGTATTGCCAATACTCCTTCCTATCGGGCTTCCTAGCCAACTTAAGAACATTCAAATACTTCTTAAGCATACCCACCACCATTATATTAATTTAGATTCATAATATCTTGATAATTAATTGAGTACAGATACTTAAATCTTAACCATACTATAAATATTTAAGCCCTACTATACTCTATACCGACTGACCCGAGGAGATCCAATATCCTCCTCCTATAAACCGATTTAACACCCTTCCAATCTATCAACGCCCTACGGCTACCCATAGACCTATCGAATGCCATTAGCACAACCTCCCCAGACACGCCCCCCTCAACCGCATATTTAGACAATATATGGCCGACAACCAAATCCTTATCAAGCACAGCCCTAGTAAATCTAGGTGCATAGTGAGGCCCTCCAAACCCTACATACACAGGCCTCGACTCATATTGAGAATCATATCTATTTAAGGCATCCAAGACAGCCGCCACCACAGCCTCGGCAGCCCTAGGATCCCTCCATTCATCTAGAGATGATCCTATCTCCACGAAGAATGATGGGTTCCTCAACTCCGTTGGGCCATGGTGCGTGACCTCCATCGTCACAACATAATCCAAGCCATACTCTATATTATAGGTATGTAAGCTCCTCAAAGTCAGGGACATTAGATATGGATGGCATGGTGCAAGGCTATTGGGCCTACCACCCAACTCCGCGACGCCCAGGGGGTTCCCCGTGGGATGTACACTTAATGTCCGCATACCCGACTGTGAACTATGCTTCGATAGAAAGATGTTAACATCGGCGTCGACACCACGATCCACATAGTCCGAATATACAATGTCAGTGTCAACTATCTTAAGGAGCCAATCCCTATCCTCAGCCCTTAGCAGACCACCCGATACATTCTCGAAAGATATATGCTTCAGTAGTTGGTCAACGAGATTCATCCCAGCGGGGTCCCTAGAACTAGCTACAAATAAAACTTTCATAGGCCGGATACCCATCTCAGAATAGCTTTCTGCATATGGAGTCTATTCTCAGCCTGGTCATATACAATTGATATACCCGAGTCTATAACCTCATCGGTAACCTCCTCACCCCTATGGGCCGGTAGACAATGCATAAAGTAGGTACGCTTACCCGTCGAGGTCACAAGGTCCATCGTAACCCTGTATTTAGGAATGAAGACTTTGAGCCTCTCCTCCCTCTCCTTCTCCATACCCATCGATACAAATGTATCGGTATAGATTATATCGGCACCCTTCACAGCCTCACTCGGCTCCCTAACCAACTCAATCTTAGCACCAGACTGGGCTGCATACTCCCTAGCCATCCCCAAAATATCTTGATTAGGCTCATAACCCTCTGGACATGCTAGTGATAAATCTACACCGATCTTCGAACAGCCTATCAATAGTGAGTTAGCCACATTATTACCATCCCCCACATAAGCGACCTTAACCCCAACCAACCTACCCAACTTCTCATAGATAGTCAGTAAATCAGATAATATCTGCACCGGGTGGCAAAGATCCGACAAGCCATTTATAACTGGTACATCAGAGTAGTAGGCAAGCTCCTTCAAATCCAGGTGGCTATACACCCTAGCCATAATAATATCGACATACCTACTAAGGACTCTAGCGGTATCCTTAATAGACTCTCCCCTCCCAAGCTGCAGGTCATTCCAATTAAGATAAAGTGCATGGCCACCCATCTGGAGCATCGCCACCTCGAAAGACACCCTAGTCCTAGTCGACGGCTTCTGGAAAATCATCCCAAGAACCTTACCCTCCATATCCCTAGAGACATCGATACGCCCAGCCTTAATCCTCCTAGCAGTCACAATCAACTCCCAAATATCCTCAGGCTCGAGATCAACCAGCCAAAGCAAGTCTCTCTTAACAAGGTCACGTCCCAATAAGGACACCCCACACAAGCCCACCAAACATACTTAATATACACCTAACCAGTTAGTGAAATATATTTCTTATGATGAAATCCTTATCGAATAATACCAAGTCCTCCAAACCCTGTCCAACACCAAGATACAGAATCGGCTTCCTAAGCGCATATGCAACAGTCAATATAGAGCCCCCCTTAGCATCCCCGTCCACCTTAGTGAATATTACCCCATCCACACCAACCGCCCCGTCGAACTCCAACGCCTGCCTATAAGCATCCTGCCCCGTCAAGGCATCGAGGACGAGAATCCTCATATCCGGCTCAGCAACCTCAACAATCTTCCTCAACTCATCCATAAGGTTGACATTCGTATGCTGCCTACCAGCCGTATCTATTAATACGGCATCCAAACCCCGAGACTCCGCATGTAATATAGCATCATAAGCAACAGCCGCCGGATCAGCACCATAATCTTGGCTAACAACCCTAACCCCAACACGACTAGCCCACTCCCTAATCTGCTCAATAGCAGCAGCCCTAAATGTATCGGAACATGCCAACACCGATGAAAAACCATTCTTCTTAAGCCTCCAAGCAACCTTAGCTATAGTAGTAGTCTTACCAACCCCGTTAACACCTAAGAAAACTATCTTAAAAGGCCTAGACTTGGAGCTGCGAATATACTCAATTAAATCAAGGGAGCCAGCCTCATCAAGTATCTGTGAAACAGCCTCCCTCAATGCATCCAAGACAAGCTCATCAGCCCTAGATAGCCTCGGAACCTTAGCCCCAATAAGCCTGCCAAATAAGACTTCACGTATACGTTCCACAACCTCCAGAGACACATCATTCTGGAGTAGGATTAGCTCCAGCTCACTAAACACCTCCTCAAACTCTTCTCTCGAGAGCTCACGAAACTTGATTCCCCGAATTATATT
The DNA here is from genome assembly GCA_015522055.1 of Candidatus Geothermarchaeota archaeon. Taxonomy (GTDB): domain Archaea; phylum Thermoproteota; class Nitrososphaeria; order Geothermarchaeales; family JDFR-13; genus WAMZ01. Next base: position 7,818 of record WAMZ01000135.1, on the reverse strand, counting down.
CGAGATGCCTTTTTTAAGGTTATCAAACATCTGGTATACTACCTCTCCCTCCCCCTCTGCTGCATCTTAAACTGTATCTCAGCAAGCCTAGCCGTTATCTCCTCATACCTATTCCTCAACTGAGTCAATAGGTTCGTCCTATCTTGAATAACCTTCCTCAGATTATCGATACTCTTGTTAACAAGCTCTATAGCCGAATCTAGATCCTTCTCTAAATATATCCCGGCGCCGACACCAACTATTATCTTATCGGGACGGGATATCGAGACTGGTAGATAGACCCCACCCCCTATAGGGAGGAGGGTCTCATGACCTGCGACTTCGGCATCGCTCCTATATTTATTGAGAATCTCCAAAGCATTCCTATTCTCAAGTAGGCTCCTCTCCAGCCCTGCCAACTCATTATACAATGCCTCCATCAAATCAAGGATCCTCCTCTGCTCATACACCAAAACCGCTACCTCCTCACTACTCACCATCAACCAACCTCCAAAGCCTGAGATATAACCATAAGCTCCCTACCAGTTGTCGATGTCCCAACAAGTGCCCCCCTATCATTAGCCACCAAGCCAGAGGCTATAAACTCGACACCACCATTAATACTCCCATTATAAACAGATATATTTAATACGTCACCAATTAAACTAGATTCGTCATCCTTAATAACAGATGAAAAAACTCCCCCCTTATTATTAGCCACACCTAGGGATCCTATATATGAAAAACGGCCTATCGTGGTTGATACCACCTCCACATCAAGCGTATCAGCAATAACCCTCCTTATACTCGGCGCCACAAGAGGAGAGACTACAGCACCAACATCATTGGCTAGGACTAAGTTTCCAAATGTATTGAACTTAAAGTCTACCACACTATAATTAACCCCCAATTCCTTGAGGCTATCGACAAGGGAGTCTATTGCATAATCCTCCCAAAGCCTTGGGATAACAACCCCGTTACTGTTGCAAGCCACGAAAGGAGAGAGAATTAATGATGATACAAGCTTAACTGGGATACCTTCAACACCCAATACATCCCTAACCATCTCAATCTTATGCTTATCCAAGTTAGAATGATAAAGGAAGAACTTATTTGTAGCTTTAATATAAAGCCCTACATTATCTCCCCCAAAAACCTTAATCTTAACCAGGGTCATGATGGGGCGTTCCACCCTAACATATATTAATCCTTAGGAGGCAAGACCCATACCCCTGCATCCTCAGTGCGAACAACCCTAACCTTTATACGCCTAGGCGGGTTCCTTATCCCCCTACTCCATATCAACTCATTAACCTCCTCCGATATGCGGATATTAGGATCCTTCATATGCCTCTCCATGAAGCTCCTCAGAAACTTTACAGCCTTCTTAGCCCTATGGAGACCCCTCTTATATCTAAATGCTTTATATAAAGGTACAATGTAGACTCTCTCCTCTATAATTCTAGTGCCCTCCTCAACATATTTATATAGAGGGTCCTCAACCTCCTCCCGCTCAACGGCCTCCTCCTTCTCCACAACCTCCTCCTCGGCCTCCTCCTGAATCCTCTCCACATCCTCCTTAGACATACCCTATTCACCTAAAGAAGCGTTTGGTCTTTAACTTCAATTTTGTCCTCCTCCAATGCCGCCTACTCGGCGTAGTTCTAACCCTCCCACTCGTCCTAGCGATAACCCATACGGGGACACTCTTATTACTCTTGTAAGCAGCCGCTAGATGCTTCTTAAATGCATATGTCTTAACCCTAGCCATGACTATAACCCCCTAATCCTGAAATCCCTCCTAGACTGCACCCTAGCCAAAATATTCTTAAGCTCACTATCAGTAATAACATGATCCAATTTACCCTGGACCCCAAGCTGTATAATGATATCCTCCACCCTCCTAGCCAGTTCGGGCTTCACCAAAGATACACGCCTAAGTCTCTCCCTAGCCTCAGGAGTGAGGAACTGCCTCAAAATCGCCTGCCTCCTAATCTCTTCCTCCTCCCTCCTCCTAGCCTCATCCTTAGAAGGCTCCTGAGGCCCCCAATAACTCACCTAAAGACTCACCCCACATACTCCTCATACCAAGGCCTAATATTAAGCTCCCTCCTAATTGAAGCCGCTAACTTATCTAAGAGACTCCTCCCCTTAGACGTCAACATCCTACCCTTAGGCGTTTTCTCCACCAAACCAGCCTCCTCCAACTGCTGCAAAATCTTCCTAATGATAGCCCCACCACCCTTATAAAAATGTTCAGGTCTAACCCCCCTATCCTTACGGCCACCATACATAAGCCTAAGATCATCAACACCCAAAGGCCCCTTCAGATACAGCTTCCTGAGAATAGACGCCGCCCTCTTATACCACCAATCCGGGTCATCGGGAGGCCTCTCCCTAGAGACACCTGTCTTAACCCAGAGACTCCACTCAGGCGGCCTAACAGCCTCAACCTCAGCCTTAATATACTCACTCAACCTCTCTATAAATATATCTGCAGGCACATCCTTAACACTAACCACAGCCACACACCCACACAACAATTATATTCAAATAACCCACAAACCACATATTTATATCTTTAACAAAAAACCAACTAATATAAAAACAAATACTATATATAACAAAAATACCAAAATCATGCATGCCAATGCACAATTCTATTTAAATAATAATTAAATATATTTTATTTATATGGGTTTAATAACCATATCATTAAATGATGAAGTTGAGAGACTATTGAGAAAACTAGCTAAAGAACTGTATGGAAATAAGAAAGGGGCACTATCCAAAGTAGTAGAGACAGCTATAAAGGATATGGCAGCAAAAGAACAATATACTGAGAAACAGACCATATACCGAGCCTATAAAAACAATAAACTAGTAGTAGAAGCATCCACATTAGATGAACTAGCCGAGAAACTCGACCAAAGGGGGATAGATCCAAGGGAAGTCAGAATACTAGCTGGCGAAGAAGTCAAACCAAGAGCCAAAATCGGATATAGAATGAAATGAAAATGACACCCCATATAGTCGATGGAACACCAGTAATTGAGATAGTAATAGAGAACCCCCTCCTAAAGAGAACGTATCCAGAGAAAGGGGCCGTAATAGCAGTAGTCGACACAGGATTCGAGGGATTCCTATTAATACCAGAAGATATATTCAACTACCTAGGATTCGATCAACTAAAAACATTCAAAAGAAACCTAATATTACCCAATGGAGAAGCAATAATCTCAGAAGGATTCTACGGAAAAATAACCCTAACCAAAATAGACCAAAGCCTAGAAGGATACATAGAAACAGTAAAAAACCTGACAGAAATAGTAATCGGAATACAAGCGATAAAAAACCTTAAACTAACACTAGACTACTGCACAAACACACTAACTATACAACGATGCAAATCAAAGGAGTAGCCCAAAGTAAATAGGGGTCAGAGGGACCAAAAACCAATCACCATTAGAATCATAACTGCTCCAGATCATCATCCCCAAACCAAAGAATTAAACAAAAAATTATAAATAAAACAAGATACAAAAATTAGAATAGACGCCGGGGTAGCTCAGCCTGGCAGACCCCCACACCGGGGGACAAAAGCGCCGGACTCATAATCAAGGGGACCCCCTTTAGGAGAGATCCGGAAGTCGCGGGTTCAAATCCCGCCCCCGGCATTATGTATATATCCTTTTTCTCCTTTTTATATAATTTTTATATAAATAATACAGGCATAATGATGCTTTTAATACTAGAGATTTATGGAGACGGAGTCTAGGCAGGGAGCTGGTGGAAAATAATAGATATAATTCAGCATCCCAACAATATAGTAAAGTAATTATTGTTAAGATAGGTTCAAAGTTAGTTCTTCAGCATAGAGCAATGCTTATAATTATTAAATATGAGGAGTTCCGTAGCATAGTTGATGATATAGGTTTTAGATTGGAGTATTGGTTGAAGCTCTTCTAAACAATTTCATTAATAAAACTACAACAGGGAAGAATTAATGTAGTTCTTAGGAAGCCTTAGTTACATAGAATAGATATGTTCCTGTAATCTCGGTGCTTCATGACAGTTATGCCATAGACTTTTTATGAATTAGGATTATAATTTTATTCCATTGATAGTTATGGAGACCAAGTATGTAAAGGGGGATTATAAGAAGAGGAGTTACTGGCTGGAGCAGTTGGGTGACATTACACCTAATCCATCCTTGGAGGGGGAGGTTGAGACAGATGTAGCTATTATAGGTGGGGGGTATACTGGTTTATCAACAGCCTACCATCTAAAGACCTACGAGAAGGGTGTCGAGGTTGCTCTTCTTGAGGCGGAGATATGTGGATATGGTGCCAGTGGGAGGAATGGAGGATTCAATATGACTCTCTTCGGCCTAACTCCGACCCAGACAATGAAAACTTTTGGGGTTGAGAAGGGAAGGGAGGCTAGGAAGTTTATGGAGGAGGCTGTCGACTACCTAGCTGATTTCATCAAGGGACATGATGTGGATTGTGATTATGAGGGTAGTGGATACCTACTGGTAGCAACTAATAAGGCTCAGGTTAAGAGGCTTAGGGAGGAATTCAAGGCTGCAAAGGAGATGGATTTCGAGGGTGTAGAGGAATGGGATAGAAGAAGGCTCAGGGAGGAGTTCAATACCGATAAGTATTTATTGGGGTGGTTTGAGGAGAGGTGTGGAATACTTGATCCAGCTAAGTGGGCTAGGGAATTGAAGAGATTGGCTGAGGAAGAGGGAGCTAAAATCTATGAGTACTCGCCAGTATTAAAGGTCGAAAGGGATGGTGGGTATGGATATAAATATGTTTTGAGGACACCTAAGGGCATATTGAGAGCCAAGAGAGTGGTGTTCGCCACCAATGCATACTCAATTCTGTTTCCAGAGCTCTATAAACTCCAGACACCAGCCTTCACAAGAATAGTATTGACTGAGCCTCTGACTGAGGAGCAGATGGAGAGTATTGGATGGAGGAGCAGGGCCGGCATAGAGGATGCTAGGAACTTTATTCACTATTATAGACTAACCAAGGACAATAGGATACTATTGGGAGGCGGCGACGTCGGAGTAACCTATGGAAAAAACATGGAGAAAGACCTAGATAGAAAGAATTTCGAGGAACTAAAGAAATACTTACTGTGGATCTTCCCCCAGCTAAAAGGCATAAAGTTCACCCACGAATGGGGCGGCCCAGTATCGGTAACTCTCGACATGGCCCCAGCAATCGGGTTCCTAGATAGAGACAAAACAATGGTATATGCACTTGGTTACATTGGACATGGAGTCTCAGCAACTTTCAACGTAGGAAGAACCCTAGCCGAGCTCATCCTAAACATAGATACACACCGAACCAGATTCTTCATCGTAGGCCGAAAAATAAGGGCATGGCCACCAGAACCACTAAGATACATCCTAAGCCAAATAATACGGGGCTACATGAGACTAGAAGACAAACTACGATACAGAGAAAAATAGTGGCATCCGATAAACCTTCAAACCTAATACAAGGCCAGATAATAAAAAGGTTTAAATATTGAGAGGGCCTGGATTCTGCTGACAACCCACCTGAGCCCTATACCTAACCATTAAAGGCAGATAACCATACAACTCACTAGACGCATATTTAATCGTATATTTACTAACCGAAACGTAAACACTTCCGCCAATAGAACCATACCTTAAATATTCGAATCTCAATATAATTGCTGTATTTCTGGCGTTTGTCTCGGCGTATCCTGTAAAGCCGCCTGCAACGCTTATGAACAGAGCTAGAGCGGGGTGTGAGGAGGACAATATCCTTGATAAAGTTAGGGTAAGCACGCTTTTAATGATATTCACATGCTGACCAGCAACAAACTCCGAAACACTATAATTAATGCTTTGGTCTTGGTATAAAATCTCACCTAATGGGGTATTATCATCCACATATGTCCAGTTAATATTCCTAACATCATACTCCCACACCATTTCAATGAAGGACTGTGGATCAGGATCATTCGATCCAAGGCTAACAACATATGCATTCCTCCAATCTTGGTCAGTCTTTATATACAATGGTATGAAAGTTGTTATAGGAACAACCCTCCAGTACTCACAGCCACCATAGTTAACCAATGATACATCATAAGTCAAGACAACACCATCGGTAGAATACTCATAAATAGTTGGGAGCAATATATACTTTTTAGGCAAGGTGTCTTGTAATACATAAGTTCCTTTACTAAAGAAATAAGTAACCGTTTCGGACGAGCCTAGAGCCATGATTCCTAGGATAGTTAGTCCGTGTTTGTACTGATTATAAGTCCATTTCAACGCCTCTATTCTAAATTCTATTGGTTTTTGTTCGATATAGTCTACCTTGATGCCTATTATTGGGGTATCTTCTGAGAATCTCGTTCCAGGTGTATATGTGCTTTCCCAAGTCAGCCCGGCTGTTCCAGAGTCACCATACAATTTATAGAATATATCGAATAGGAAGCTCCACATCGTATATATACCCTCTTCACCAAGCCTATTCTTAACGGCCGTCAATGCAGCTGTAGCCGTGTACTCACTTGCCTTATAATAATATGCAAGTGAATATTCGGTTGCATAGTAGTTCCACGCCTCTAGCTTCATCTGATCATTTATATAATAACCAGATATCCTCTGCCTCCAACCATCTGGAAGCGTATTCCTAGAATTATAGAGCACGTCCCAGTATACTTCTGTGAAGTAGGAGGGACATGATGATAGAACCACATAACTATTCTTCACATTTTCAGCTAGGGATAAAGTAGTTTTTTTACTGGAATTCGCTCTAATATGTTCAATCATCGGTCTATAGTCTACCTTTCTAAATCCAAGACTCTCAGGAGTAACTCTGATAGAAAGTGGACTCCTAAACATGATAAGTGGATCGTTCAGTGCTGCATAAGTAGCTTTTACATTATCTTGATAATGGTCCATTAGATAGTCAAATGTGCTATATACATATGATGCTACATACTCATTCCCGGAATTATCATGCAGTATCATGAATATTGTTATAGCTGGTAATGGAACATCATATTCCATGCTCACCCTCATATTTCTGGGTAATATATCCTTGAAGTATCTATCCCAAGCCATAACTCCATCCTTTAGGTCTATAGTAACCATCCTCCCTTGAACATCACTTAAGCTATATCTGTGAATAGAGATTCCGCCGGGCCCAATCAATGCAACATTTACACTGCCAAATAAATCATATCCACCGTATCTTAATCGACCAAAATCAAATAATATATTCACCTGAGTATATAGATTCCCCAAGCTTAGTATGTAGTATGGCACACCAACAGCCACAATCAATAAAACAACAAAAACCACAGCAAACAATCTTGATTTATTCATTCCCCCACCAATTTATAAATATTACTATTAAACCCCTATAAATATATATATATTACAATAAAGAACTGGTTATATAATTTTAATCGTAATAAATAATCTTTTTTTCATGTTTACTATCAAGAAACCCCAATTAAGCAAATTTAATGGATCAGCAAACTTCGCTAACTTTACATATAGAAGTGGTCAAACTCAATCCATAACCGCAAGAATACAACTAGGATACTGGACACAGTATTTAAATGATGGTGGGGCCGGCCGGACTTGAACCGGCGACCTCCCGGTCTTCAGCCTCGCCCCACCCAAAACAAAGTCGGGCGCTCTCCCACTGAGCTACGGCCCTATAGTAGTTTAGTTTTCAGTTATATAAAAATTTTTTATTGTCTATTCCGTTAGATTAGAGTGTGCGGAATACGTATTTATAAGTGTCTCAAAGCAGCCAGGCTCTTCCTATG
>WAMZ01000134.1 GCA_015522055.1 Candidatus Geothermarchaeota archaeon | reverse complement strand
TACCTGTATATAATAGCGTTGAGGAGGCTATATCTATGCATGGACCTGTCGATGTAGCAGTTACATTCGTCCCAGGGCCGAAGTTGATAGAGGCGGTCAGGGAGGACATCGAAAACAATATAAAACTCGTTGTAATGCCCGTGGAAAGGGTACCACTACATGATACTATGGAGATGGTAGCATTAGCGAGAAATAAAGGCATTACACTCATAGGCCCAGGCTCAATCGGCGTCATAAGCCCCGGGGAGGCCGTCGTAGGATGGATAGGTGGTTCACTGGAGATGGCACAGAAAGTCTTCAAGAAGGGGAATATAGGCGTCATATCAAGAAGTGGAGGGCAGACCACCACAGTCTCATGGCTATTATCTAAGAATGGATTCGGGGTATCCACAGCGATCCACGTGGGCAGCGAAGCGGTAGTAGGTACAACAATAGCAGAGATACTGGAGCTATTCCAGGCGGATGATGAGACCCACGCAGTAGTTATATTCGGTGAGGTTGGCGGGGTCATGGAGGAGGAAGCCGCCGAGTTAATTATGGGCGGCGGCTTCGATAAACCAGTCGTAGCTTATATAGTTGGGAGGGGGGTACAGAGGGGCATAAGATACTCCCACTCTAGTGTATTCGTCGAGGGTGGCGAAGACAGCTACACTAGGAAAGTTAATATGCTCAAGGAGGCCGGTGCTCATATAGCTGAGGAGCCAGGGGAAATACCGATTATCCTGCGGAAAATCATTAGAAGGTGAGGGCCGTGAAGATATATAGAAGTCTCTTATTCACACCCGGAAACAATATGAGGATGATGTATAAGCTTATGTACGGCGTATATCCAGATGCAGTTATACTCGATCTGGAGGACTCAGTCCCCTCTCCGGAGAAGGATACAGCCCGGATATTCATAAGGGATATGGTACCAAAATTATCAAAATATGGACACAATGTGTTCGTCAGAATCAACATCGAAGAATATGATAAGGACTTAGAATACGCGGTCGTCAATGGTCTAAGGGGTATAGTAATACCAAAATCCGAAGACCCAAACCAGATAAAAAACATTGATAAAATCGTTGGAGAGAGAGAAGACTCATTGGGCATAAGAAAGGGGGAGGTAGGGTTCATATTATTAATAGAGACGCCTAAGGGAGTAGTCAATATTAGAGATATTGTAACCTCAAGTAATAGGATAATAGGACTGGCACTTGGGGCTGAAGACCTCACATATAGCATGGGGATATCAAGGCCGACAGATAGAAATATAGCATTCCCTAGGGCATACCTACCGCTGGTGGCCCACGCCTATGGTATACTACCTATAGACAAGGTATATACGGATATCGATGATTTGGATGGACTATATAAAGAGACGAGTGAAGCGAAGGAATTGGGGTATAGAGGAAAACTCATCATCCACCCGAGGCAAATAGATGTAGTTAACCAAGTACTTAAACCCAGTAATGAGGAAATTAATTGGGCGAATAAAGTGGTCGAAGCCTACGAAGCCGCCTTAAAAACAGGTAAGGGAGCAACAACCCTAGGGAGCGAGATGATCGACAAACCTACATATGAAAGAGCTAAAAAGATATTAGGGCTTATGAAGGCAATCGATGAACTAGAGAGTAGATGGGTAAAGAGTAGATAGATGCTGTAAATATCAGACCCCCTATATATTTTTATTATACGTGCCCAAAAGGTGATCTTTATGGAGGTCATATCAACGGATAAAGCCCCGAAACCCCTGGCACCATACTCCCAGGCCATTAAAGCCGGCAACGTATTGTATATATCAGGGCAAGTGGCTATAGACCCTGAGACCAACGAGTTAGTAGGTGATGATATATCAACCCAGACAGAGAGAGTCATAAAAAATGTCATAGAGATCGTTAAGGCAGCTGGTGGAGATGTGAGGAACATCGTTAAAGTGACGGTGTATCTATCGGATCCAAAGTTCTATGGAGACTTCAACAAAGTATATGCAAAATACTTCGATAAATGGAGGCCTGCGAGGACTACCGTGGCGGCCAAGCCACCTAGGGAGGATCTGCTGATAGAGATGGATGCAATAGCGGTATTGGAGTAACTAAAGACCCTTAAGTATTAGGGGTACAGTAACGATAGCCGCCAAAAAAACTATTCCAGAATATATTAGAAACACATCTTCATAGGGAAACATACTCAATAGAGCACCACCAGTCACAGAACCGAGGGTGACGCCTATATCAAACATATTGTAAAATATAGCCATACCCATCTCTTTATCCTCATCACTAAGGTAGAAGCCTATAAAATTTATGCTAGAGACAGCCCTAACACCCCAAGCCGCTCCATAAATAGCCATAACCAATGCAACAGCCTCCAAAGGAGGTCGGAGAGACAATATGAAGAGCATCAAAGAAGTTATTAATAGGCCCCCGACCACCATAATGCCGACCCCGATTCTATCTGATAAAAATCCTGATACTGGGCGGCTCAGTACATTAGTGAACCCCCTAACAGAGTATAATAGACTTATTATGCCAGCTCCAATAAGATACCTACTCTCTAAGAAGAGGGGGAAGAATGAACGGAAGAAACCCATGGAGGAACTATATAGTAATGCCGATATACATATCAATACAAACCCTTTATTACGCCATAGATGCCTAAGGCCCTCAACTATATTAACACCCCCACCATCACCATTCAATACATCCACATCTACACCAGAGACCCTAAACAATAGGAAGACACACAATAATGTCGGTAATGCAGCTACAAGGAATACACTTCTAATATCCATGACTGTTGTTAATCCAGATGTTATTAGTGGGCCTAGAAAAACCGACAAACCAACCGAGGATAAATATACACCCATTATACCACCACGCCTCCTCTCAGGAGATATTATCGAGACATAAGCCATCGCTACAGGCCCAAAAGCAGCTATAGGCAACGTATGCACAAGCCGGGCCAACACCACCACCAGCTTATCACTAGTAGCCAAGAAATATAGTAATAAGGCGAGGGTGTTTAGAGCCATGGCCATCGTGAGGAAACGTACCCTACCAACCTCCTTAGCTTTACTCGATAGAGGTACTCGGAGAAATATAGACAGTAGCTGAGGGATGCTAAGTACAATCCCAATCTCAAACTCGGTGAAGCCAATGTAACTTAGATATAGAGGGAAGACTGGGCGGAGCATAGTACTAGATATCCAGAATGCGAATGTCGATATCGAGACAACAACTATCAAATATTTAATCTTATCCTCATCCAACCCCGGGACCCACCACCCTTATTACCCTAGGGAACCACCAGTGCCAAGACAGCCTTCTCCGTATGCATCCTATTCTCAGCCTGATGGAATACCACGCTGTGAGGCCCTTCAATAATTGCATCGGTCATCTCCTCACCCCTATATCCAGGGAGGCAATGCATAAATATGAAATCCTCCTTCGCAACCTTGGTATCTTCCTCATTAGCCTGATACCCGGCCCAGTCCCTAAGCCGCTTATCCTTCTCAGCCTCAGGGCCACCCATGCTATGCCAGGTATTTGCATAGACAACATCAGCATCCTTAAAAGCCTCCTCCAAGTCCTCCGTAAATACTATATTGGCACCACTCCTCCTAGACATCTCATCAACAAAGTCCAAGACCCTCTTATCCGCATCATAGCCCTTAGGCCTAGCTATATACATCTCATATCCAAATATACTCGATATAATCATGAGTGAGTGGCAGACATTCCATATATCACCGACATACCCTATCTTTATCCTCCTCCCCCTCCCCTTGAACTCCCATATCGTCATTAGATCAGCAAGCCCCTGCATCGGGTGCGTAAGGTCTGTCAATGCATTTATAACGGGGCGCTCCATCCACTCCGCATACTCCTCAACAATCTCCTGGCCAAACGTCCTTATCACCAGTGCATCTAAATATCTATCCAATACCCTAGCAGTATCCTTTATCGGCTCCCCCCTGGCCACCTGCATAACATTAGGGTTAAGCTGGATAGGTATAGCTCCTAAATGGGCTGCAGCAGCCATAAAAGACACCCTAGTCCTCGTAGATGGCTTCTCGAATAACAGTCCAATAACCCTCCCCCTGAGATATTCATGTGGAGCCCTTACACCATATAACATCTTAAATTCCAGGGATACATCAATAACATACTCTATCTCCTCACGAGTAAAGTCCATGAGAGTCAGGAAGTCCCTACCTTTTAATACCGACCGCATACACCCACCCCAAAAGATAACCGGCAATAATATAACCTATCAAAGGGAAGGTAAATAAATCTCAATAACCCCTCCTAGACAATAAGATGAGTCCTAATAACATAACAATAATATTTATCGCTGCCAGTAGAATAGTATCGGTATAGGCAGACGTCCCTATATATCCCAATATAGATGGTGTAATAAAATAGCTGAAAGACCATATCGTATTAACGAATCCAGAGCCGATCAAATAATTGTCTCCAAAGGACCTCACCAGCCTCTCTGTACCCAATGGGGAGATTATCCCGATATCCAAAGCATATACAAATGCTAGAGTCGAGAGATAAAGTAGGTAGATGTAGCTATTATTTGGGAGCCTACTAATGGGATAAAATATGCACATCATCAAGGCCGTGAACGTGACACCCAATAAATAGATGAAAACCCTCCATCTAATCTTCTTATAAAGATATGGGACAAATACCTCCGTACCTATTGTAAACAAGTAGTATATAGTCATTAGAACCCCTCCCAGTGCAGGGTCGACCCCAAGTTTATCAAACCAAATCACACTTCTAGACTGGATAACGCCATCAACGGAACCTACGACAAGAATCATGAATATAGCCAGGGAGAGAATGAAACCGAATTTTGGTGGTGAGAGGGAGAACCTAGGCCTATTTCTAGATGGATTATTCGAGGGGATATATGAAGCCCCCCTCCTAACCAGGATATACGCCAATACAGTCAATAGCATCGAGACCGGGAAAGATAGAATGTATAGCCTAGACTTGACGTAGTAGGCGCCGAGAAGTGGGCCCAAGACTAGGCCTAACCCCATGATAGAGAAGAACTTGCCTATAGCATATGTACCCTCTTCATGGCCCTTGAAAATAGTTAGCAATACACCGATATATCCGACAAACACGAATGACTCAAAGAAGCCTATCAATCCTCTACCAAGTATGAATAGATATGGATTCCATGTAAAGAATAGAATCATGGATAGGAACATCCCTATAATACTATATGAAATAATATTCAATTCCCTTCTATGAATAGAATGTATAAATCCAGCGATTA
>WAMZ01000133.1 GCA_015522055.1 Candidatus Geothermarchaeota archaeon | reverse complement strand
CATCTATAGTTCCATCTGTTAGTACCCCGAAGTAATTCTTCTTCCTCCTGCTGAATACCACGTATCTATATACCTTGTCTATATCTAGTTTGAGCCTGATCTCCTTCTCCACTCTACTGATGAACTTGTCTAGAAGCTCCAGATCGGGGTCCTTTATGAATAGGCTGTCCGTATCTCCATATATGACTTTGAGCCCCATCTTCCTCGATATATCTATCGCCTTCATTATGGCGTTTCTGCCTAGGATGGTTGTTGCCTCAGCGGCTGGTAGGTAGTAGAATGGGAATGCATCGGACCCCATTACGCCGTATATGGCGTTGATGAATACCTTGAGTGAGCTCTGGACTACGTCGTAGAATCTTCTTTTATCCTCTGATATCCTTTTATCCTTTGCGAGTTTCTTGAATACCTTTACCCTGACGTCCCTTATTGCGCCGGCGAATTTACTTATTATACCTATTTTCTTTTTACATATCCAGGTTGATGTGCCTTCGACTAGGTTGTCTCTACACTCTTGGTGGGGGCAGTTTACTGTTTCATATGATATGTTGTATTCCTTGATTATGCTTGGGTATAGGCTGGCGAAGTCTACTACATGGACGTTGAAGTGTATGCCTGGCTCGGGCTGTATTACAATGGCTCCTACATATTTTTTACCCTTGGTTACTGGTTTTAGGTGTTGTTTGACCCCCTTCGCCTCTATCTCCTCCCTCAGGGGTATTAGATAGTTTAGTTTCCTATGTTCGAATACGAGTCTATTCTTAATCCAGTTGGATATTGATAGTCTACATACATCGTCTATGGTCATGTTGGATATCCTCGCGATCATAGTCATTAGGTTCATTAGGAGGTTCTGGTTGAACTCGGTTAGCCTATATGTTATGTCTGCGTCTCTATATGCGTAGTCCATTGCCTCGTATATCGTCAGTTCCTCGAAGCTCTTATCTAGCTCTATTTTTCCCTCCCCTATCAATGCCTTGGCTACACTGTCTAGGGACACTATGTCATATGCATTTGAGAATGCATATGTCTTGATGGATACGTTTTTGAAGAATTCATATAAGTCTATGTGTACCCCCCATGTTATCCTTGCATCATTCCTACCCAGTTTTATATATTCCTTTATATAAGGTATTCCTATAGCCTCTCCCCTCTTCCTTATATAGGGTAGGTCGAACTTGTCTCCATTGAAGGTTACGACTATTGGGTATTCCTTGATTATCTCTATTATTCTCTCGATTAGCTTCTTCTCCGACCTATATACCTCTACCTCGTAGTCATCCAGCCTCAATCTATCTTCTTTGATCTCGTTTCTCAAGTCATATACCAGTATCTTCTTTAGTCCGTCGGAGCCCCTGAGTGATGCTATGAATATTGGGTATTGGGGGTCTTCAACCCTGGGCATTACTCCTGGGGGATTGAATACCTCGATGTCTAGGGCGACCCTCTTGTAGTTGGGGACCTCCATTGCGAGTAATTTTAGCCATTGGTATATTGATTCGTCCTCCATATCCTTTATTCTACTCTTTATCTCATTTGGAATATCCATATCTACTTCCTTGGGTAGCTTATCCAGGTCCTCGATTATATAGTATGCACCTACTTGGAAACCTAGGTCGAATATATAGTTTGCATGATACTTTATATCGGCTTCCCATAGCTTTATCTTCTCCCTGAGGGAGGTTCTAGTTCCCCCTATAGCCAGTGGATCCCTTACTATTATCTTGGTCATTCTGACTTTAGTGTCGGTTATCGGGTCGTGTTTCTCGACCTCGATTAGGTCCACTATCCTATCACTCATCTCTGCTAGCTCTGGATGCATCCGGAGCTCCTCTGGATGGGCTTTACTTAATGCGTATGGCTTATGCCCTGTTGTGTCATACCAGATTAGGATCTTATGCGTCTTTATATTATAGAATTTTAGGTATACCTTCTCTTCTTGTGAGTCGTAATCCGCTGATAACAGTATATATAGATTGTCTGGCTCTGGCCTTTCCTGTTTAACTGGATAATCCCGTTTCTCCTCGATGGATTCATTGTCATGGGATTGTTTTTCAGCCTTTTGTGCTGGTGTGTTGAACCATTTATCTAATCCGCTGCTCATGTCCCCATTACTCCATATAAAGAGTATTTAGTGTATTTAATTTATTTGTTCCCCATACCGGGCTTATTTACTCTTTATATAGTTGATTACCGATGCTGTTTCTAAAATTATTCTCGCCACGGTTTTGGCTTCGTGGTGTAGGCCTCTTCTTGGTAGGTACTCCATTACGTCGGCCCCTACAACCTTATATTTGGATTGGGATATCTCTCTGAGGATGTTTGTAAGGTCGTTTGGCCCTGCTCCCCATGCCTCTGGATATGGTGTCTCGGTTATATATGATGTGTCTAGGAAGTCTATGTCTATTGATAGATAGATTGTGTCACCTATTATCTCCTTCTTTGGTAGCCTATAGTCCATCTGTGGATATATGTATTGGCTATCGAGTACATATTGGAATTCGTCTTCATCGTAGGATCTAGCTCCTATCACGACTATCCTCTCGACTATTCCCTCTTCTGCCATTCTCCTTACGAAGGTGGCGCTGTTAAGTTTTTCACCTTGGAATTCATCCTTTGCATCTAGGTGTGCATCGAGTATGATTATTGTCGATGGTTTTAGGGCTTTGACTATATGGTATGTATATACGTGTGGGCCTCCGAAGAAGATGGGTGTCTTCATCTTCGGTAGGTTGGCTAGGACTTCTTTGGGGTCGGTGTCGCTGGTTATGTCTCCAGCGTCACATATCTTTAGGTGGCTATAGTATTGGGGGGTGGATATGGAGTTGTCTTCGAGCCAATTTGAGGCGTCCCTGACTAGTAGTGTATTTCTATGGTGTGCTTCTCTATATGGTATTCCTATTAGGATTATGTCGGCTTCATCTATTGTATAGGGGTAGCCGTAGAATTTTGGGTGTTTTTCTAGGGGTATCATGGCTAGTCTAGTAGTTTTAGGATTAGTGTGGCCACCGTCAATATAGTGGCCAATATAAGTATGGTTGTTAGGCTCGGTATATTGGCTAGTAGATTGTTCTGTGAGAGGCTTGATAGTACGTATATGTATGAGGCGGCTATTGCTACTAATACTATCTCGACGCCACCTTTGACCTTTTTCCCCAGGTTTATGTCTAGTGTATATAGGCCGAATGATATGATTGGGACGAGCCCGAGGATTGTGAGGAACCATATTGGGTATGGATAGGATGCTAATGCCACTGTGATTATTCCAGTGGCTAGTTCAAGTATATTGCTTAGCCTCAATTGTGACGGCTTGCTAACCAAGTCAACTACACCTCTATATATAACGATTACCTTAGGGGGATTGAATATTATTTTGGGGTGGTGTTAAATTAAGTTTTAACCTTTGTCTCCCACTTAGAGATATAATATATGGTTGCGAGGGATATTATGAGTATCATGAAGAATAGTTTTGTCGCGAAGACTATGTTCCATGAGTATTGTGTGTAGGGGAATTTGGTCGCCAGCTTATCTACGTTGGCTCCGTCTCCATATAGGACTATATATGAGGACCATATCATCATGTTGAAGGCGAATTCATATCCTGATATTATTAGGAATAGATATGCGGTTATCTTGGCGGCCTTAGCTATGAGCCTCCTACCATCGGATGTTAGGGGGTCTCTCATGGATTCGAGGGTCATTAGGTATCCGAGTGCCCCCGAGATCATGGCTAGGGATATGGGTTTAAACATTATAATATTATTTATAATGATTATCTCATTGTCTACCATGTTTTCGCCGAGTGGTTTTGAGCCCCCCTCGTTTATCCATGTGACGAAGTTTGCTATATATAGGTAGGCTGCTAGTAGCACTAGTGCTATGCCTATTGCACGCAGTAATTTATTTGTATCCATCGTGATCCACTCTCTCTTCTTGTATAATATTGATTTGCATGAAAATATTTAGATTTATTAATGCAGCCCCTCCAATATCTCTATATAAATATGCCGGGGAACCGGATGTATATGGGGGTTTAGATGGGTAGGGCAGTGTTTTTCGGAGATGATTATCTAGCGGTGGCGTTTAGACTGATAGGTGTAGAGTCATATACAGTTTATGACTTGATTGAGGCTGAGAAGAGGATTGGTGAGGCTATTGAGAGGGAGGATGTTGATCTACTCATTCTCCCTGAGAGTCTATATATTAAGCTGGTTGGTAGGCACTTTAGGTTTAGGAAGGAGGGTAGGGATAAGCCTGTCCTACTAGTAATCCCCGGCTTGGAGGGGTCTGTAGGTAAACGTACCGAGGATCTATATAATTTGATTAGTCAGGCTGTCGGTGTGAGGCTTGAGTTGGGTAAGGGGTGATTTGAATGTCTAGTGAGATTGATATACTGCTGGAGATTGAGCGTGAGGCTGAGAGGAAGATTCTGGATGCCAGGGCCGAGGCTGAGAGGATCGTTGCTGATGCGAGGCGTAGGGCTGCTGAGATGATTAGGGAGGCTGAGGCCACGGATGTTAGCCATATTGAGGCGGAGTATTCAAAGAGGATCGAGGATGAGAGGGAGGCTGTTATAAAGAAATATGAGTCTGAGGCCGAGGCTATTAGGAGGGCTGCTATGGAGAAGATGGATGAGGCTGTTGAGCTTGTCTATAAGTGGCTTATAAAGGGAGGTGTTGAGTAATGGGTGTTGAGGAGCTGAGGAAGGAGATTCTGGAGGAGGCTGAGAGGAAGGTTAAGGAGATTCTGTCTGAGGCTAAGGCCGAGGCGGAGAAGATTTTGAGGGAGGCCGAGGAGAGGGTTGCTGAGATTAGGAGGGCTAAGGAGGATGAGGCTAGGAAACGTATGGAGGAGAAGCTTAGGTCCGAGCTTTCACTGGCTAGGATTGAGGGTAAGAAGCTTATCGTGAACACTAGGTGGGAGTTGGTTGACGAGGTTTTTAGGAGGGCTTGGGAGAGGGTCGAGTCGTATGTGGGGAGCGACGAATACTATAGCGATTTCCTGCCTAGGATGGTTGCCCTAGGTGTGTCTAGGATAGGTTTTGATGAGGTTAAACTTCATATGAATGAGGCGGATGTAGGTAGGGTTAGAGGGATGTTGAGGAGGTTTGCCAAGGAGGTCTCTAGACACGTGGGTAGGGATGTTAAGCTCTCTATCTCCAATAACCCCCTTAGGATAACGGGTGGTGTTGTGGTGAGCGACCCTGATGAGAATGTATTTTTTAACGCCTCCTTCGACGCTTTATTTAATAGGGCGCGTGAGGAGCTTGCTCCAGATGTATTCGAGGTATTGTTTGGTGGTGGTTAGATATGGATAGGGTTGGGGAGATTCTACGTGTATCGGGTACCCTAGTTGTGGGCACTGGTATTCCGGATATTAAGATTGGTGAAGTGGTTGAGGTTGGTTCAGAGGGTTTGATCGGTGAGGTTATTAGGATTATTGAGGATACATTCGCTGCTCAGGTTTATGAGCCGACTAGCGGCCTCAAGGTGGGCGACCCAATCAGGGGTACGGGTAAGAAGCTGGTTGCTGAGCTAGGGCCTGGATTGATTAAGAATATATTCGATGGTATAGGTAGGCCTTTGGATGAGTTGATTAAGGCGAGTGGACCGTTTATCAGTAGGGGTATCAAGGCATATACACTGCCTAGGGATATTAAATGGAGTTTCAAGCCATTGGTTAAGGAGGGTGACCATGTTAGCGGCGGGGATATTATTGGTGAGGTCCCCGAGTCGTCTACCGTGGTTCATAAGATCATGGTGCCCCCAGGTTTATCGGGTAAGGTTATCGAGATTGCTGATGGTGAGTATACGGTTGAGGAGACCATAGCTAAGCTGGAGCTGGAGGATGGTAGTGTTAAGGAGCTTAATATGATTCAGGAGTGGCCTGTTAGGGAGCCTAGGCCTATAGCGCCTGGTGGTAGGCTCCCCTTAAAGACGCCCCTTATTACTGGGCAGAGGGTTATCGACGTATTCTTCCCTGTTGCTAAGGGTGGCGCTGCATGTATCCCTGGTGGCTTTGGAACGGGGAAGACTATTACTCTTCACCAGCTGGCTAAGTGGAGTGATGCAGATATTGTGGTCTACATCGGTTGCGGTGAGCGTGGGAATGAGATGGCTGAGGTGCTTCAGGACTTCCCTGAGCTTAAGGACCCGAGGACCGGTAAGCCTCTTATGGAGAGGACGGTGTTGATTGCTAACACTAGTAATATGCCTGTGTCCGCTAGGGAGGCGAGTGTATATATTGGAATTACGATAGCAGAGTACTATAGGGATATGGGTTATGATGTTTCATTGATGGCTGACTCCACATCCCGCTGGGCTGAGGCTATTAGGGAGATATCTGGTAGGCTTGGTGAGATGCCCGTCGAGAGGGGGTTCCCCGCATATCTACCTGATAAGATTGCTGAGTTCTATGAGAGGGCTGGTAGGGTGAAGGTATTGGGTAGGCCTGAGAGGGTTGGGTCTGTAACCATTGTTGGGGCTGTATCGCCCCCGGGTGGTGACTTCAACGAGCCTGTCACGATACATACACTGAGGTTTACTGGTGTATTCTGGGCGTTGGATGCTGACCTGGCATATAGTAGGCACTTCCCAGCCATAAACTGGCTCAAGAGCTATAGCCTTTATGCCAAGGAGATTATGGGCGGCTTCATAGGTAGCTTCAGTATGTATCGTGAGGAGCTCCTCAATTGGTGGAGGACGGTCGACGAGGAGTTCCCGAGGTATAGGGAGGAGGCTATGAATATACTGTCTGTAGCTGCCGAGGTGGAGTCTATCGCTAGGATTATCGGTGAGAAGTCGCTGCCCGATGATCAGAGGCTCCTACTCCTGACTTCAGAGCTTATTAAGGAGGGTTTCCTGAGGCAGAATGCCTTCGATGAGGTTGATACATTCTCTGAGCCTGAGAAGTCTGTTTTGCTGCTGAAGCTTATAATTGATTTCCATCATAATGTTGAGAAGCTGATTAGGAAGAAGATTCCGATTGATAGGGTCATCGAGCTACCAGTGGTCTCTAAGATTAAGAGGGTTAAGTTTGATCCTAGGAGGGTCGAGGCTATTAAGGAGGTTGCTGAGGAGGCTAGGCAGTCCCTGCTTAAGCTGGCTGAGGAATATAGGGTTGAGGTGGAGGTCTGAGGTGGTGGTTGATGTCGCTGGATATTAGGGATATATATGGTGTGGTTCATAAGGGTGTTAGGGAGGTTAGGGGTTCTATACTAGTTCTTGACCCAATCCCCAATGTACTCTATGATGAGGTCGTGGTTGTTAGGGCGCCAGATGGTATTGATAGGATGGGTAGGGTCCTGGAGGTAAGTAATAAGTATGTTATTGTCCAGGTTTTTGGTGAGGAGTCTGGCCTAGAGACGGCTTCTGCTGTGAGGTTCACCGGCTCCACCTTCGAGATCCCGGTCTCTGACGATGCATTGGGGAGGATGTTCAACGGTAGGTTCGAGCCTATCGATGGTATGGGGCCGATCGTATCTAGGGATCGTAGGGATATTAATGGTATGCCTATTAATCCACGTGCTAGGATACATCCAAATAACTTTATCCAGACTGGTATATCGGCGATCGATGGGATGCTATCCCTAGTCCGTGGCCAGAAGCTCCCGATATTCTCGGAGTCTGGGTTGCCTCATAATAGGGTTGCTGCCCAGATAGCTAGGCAGGCGACTGTATTGGGTGAGGAGGAGGAGTTCGCTATAGTGTTTGCCGCTATGGGCCTTAAGAATGATGAGGCTAGGTTCTTCATCGAGTCTTTTAGGGAGTCTGGTGCCATCGAGAGGTCTGTGGTGGTGCTGAACTTGGCTGATGACCCGGCTATAGAGAGGCTCGTTACTCCTAGGATCGCCTTGACCATCGCTGAGTATCTTGCGTTCGACCTTGGTTATCATGTACTGGCTATCTTGACTGATATGACAAATTATTGTGAGGCGTTGAGGGAGGTCAGTGCAGCTAGGGAGGAGGTTCCTGGTAGGGGTGGATACCCTGGATATATGTATAGTGACCTTGCTACGATCTATGAGAGGGCTGGTATAGTTAGGGGTAGGCCAGGTTCATTGACCCAGATGCCTATCTTGACGATGCCTGGTGGCGATAAGAGGCACCCGATCCCCGACTTAACAGGCTATATTACGGAGGGTCAGATTATACTCAGTAAGGATCTCGATGCGAGGGGTATCTATCCACCGATTAATGTATTGCCGAGTCTTAGTAGGCTTATGAGGAGTGGTGTTGGGCCAGGTAAGACTAGGGATGACCATAAGGATGTCTCTGACCAGCTGTATGACGCGTATTCCAGGGGCCTCAAGGCTAGGGACTTGGCTAGGATAGTTGGTGAGATGGGCCTTAGTGATAGGGAGAGGATGTATCTGAAGTTCGCCGATGTCTTTGAGAGGAAGTTTGTCAATCAAGGTGAGTATGAGAATAGGACTATAGAGGAGACGCTGGACCTTGCATGGGAGGTATTGTCTATGCTGCCTGAGGATGAGTTGGTTAGGGTTAAGGATGAGATACTGAAGAAGTATTACTATAGGGCTAGGCCCCCGTCCTAGGTGGTGTGGTATGAGCTTCGTCTCCGGGGTCTCCGCGAGCCCAGGTGTTTTACTGGCTCTGAGGGACCAGCTAAACTTTATTATTAAGGGTAAGGAGATCCTGGAGATGAAGCGGGATAGGTTGGCTGGTGAGATCAATAGGCTATTGGGCGAGGTTAAGATTAGGGGTGATATGGAGCGTGAGCTTAGGGAGGCATATAGCCTGCTTGTTCAGGTTTTGATGCGGATCGGGTATAAGAATCTTAGGACGATAGCGAAGAGCGTTGGTTATATGGATATAAAGTTCTCTACTGAGATGGTTATGGGTATAAACCTTGTTAGGCTGGGTGTGGAGCGCTCGGTGGAGTATACCTCATTCTATGAGCCTCTTATCCAAGCCTTGGCTAAGAAGTTGAATGAGGCCTTTAAGTATATGGTTAAGACTGCTGAGATTGAGAATAATATTGAGATGCTTGCGCTAGAGCTTATGAGTACCTCGAGGAAGGTCAATAGCTTGGAGAAGATAGTGATTCCACAGTATAGGGAGACGATTAGGTATGTAGAGGAGAGGCTTATGGAGGATGCGCTGGGTGAGTTTGTGAGGACGAAGCATATCGTTAGTAGGTGATGTGGTTGAAGCCAGCCTCATACCTATATTTGATTACCAGGGTACACGGCCTATCTACGCATCTCTTTAGTGATGATGATATAAGGGGATTTGCTAGGGCGAGAGATCTAAACGCATTTGTGGAGGCTGTATCTAAGGGGGATTATGCCGAGAAGATAGGCTTGCTCTCTAGGGAGGCTATTAATGCGAGGAATCTTAATAGAGTCTTCTCGGAGATATATGTAGATAGATTGCTGTATATCCTGAAGGTTGCACCCCAGTCGGTGGATAAGTTTCTGGATGCATATACTAGGAAGGTTGAGGTTGAGAACCTTAAGAGGATTCTCGGCGCTAAGTTTTATGGTCTCGAGCTGTCTATGGATGACTTGATACAGTTGCCTAGGACCTACTC
Source organism: Candidatus Geothermarchaeota archaeon (assembly GCA_015522055.1). Lineage (GTDB taxonomy): Archaea > Thermoproteota > Nitrososphaeria > Geothermarchaeales > JDFR-13 > WAMZ01. The sequence continues at coordinate 6,025 of WAMZ01000133.1, read as the reverse complement.
GGTTATTAATTACCAGGCTATGCTTGAGGCAGAGTCGGTGGATGACGCGGTTACACTATTGATGTATTCTGTCTATCGGGGTGTGGGGAATTATATTCAGGTGTCTAGGGAGTATAACTCGACGGTCCCTATGGAGGCTTTCCTGGATAAGGTATATTACCGGAATGTATATAAATTCCTCTCCGGTATACCCGATGAGGATGTTGTGCGTAGTATACTGGGTGTAGAGGTGGATCTCAGGAACCTCTACTTCGTGATCTCCTATAAGTTGCTGGATGCCCCTCAGAATTTGATAGAGGAGTCTATTATAAGGCCATTCTATAGGCTGGGGGAGGAGTATATCAATGGATTCATACGTGCTGGTAAGGATGCCATTTTGGATAATTTCCTGGCCTCACCCTATGGATGGGCGTCGGATAAGATTGCTCCAGCCATAGAGGCTGGGTCCATAGCTGATCTGGAGCATGGTATCCACTCCGTTTATATAGGTTTCTTGAGGGAGATGGCTACACGGAATGCATTGGGCCTCGGATATATCATGTGGTATTTGAACGCCATATATTACGAGTATAGGAACTTGACTTCCATCGCATTCGCTAAGGAGCTCGGTGTTGAGGAGGAGGATATCAAGCTTATACTCTAACTTCCACCCTATTTTCTTAATGTATATATACCCATTGTGGCAACTGCCAGTATTAGGAATGCGGATGTCAGTAGGGGTGATCCTCCGAAAACTATTCTTAGGGCTATGTAGATGAATAGCTCTGCAGTAAGTATCAGTATCACTATATTCTCTCTTATGTATGGAGTTATGTTTGTAGTTTTTATGTCTAGCTCTGCTATGAATAGGGTCATCTGGGTCAGGAATGTATACATCGCTATGAATGGTGCACGTACCAGGAATGATATGCCTTCTAATCCAGCGATGGATATTGAATATACTAGTGCTATGGCGAGTGTTACTAGGGGGTATGCCCATATCACCCTCTTTAATATCTCCTTCTCTCCACCGCCGTATCTAATTAATATGTATATGCTTATGTAGAATAGTGTCAGGTTTATTAGGAAGAGCGCTGGGTTCCTCCCTATTTCCAGTAGGTTGTTTAGGGTTGTTACGGGTATAGATTGTGTTATACTTAGATATATTGAGTATATTATTGTGTCTATCCAGGTTATTAGTAGGGCTAGGAGCCCTATGTCTCTTATATCCATATTTACCACTCTATACATGGGGATGTAATATATACATTTTTTAAATTGATACTGCCTAATAAATTTGTAAATATAACTGGGCCTGTCTGACGTTATCTGGGTGGATATGTATGTTACGTCCTAAGAGGATGAAGAAGTTTTATGTGGCTGTCCCTAGGGATAAGGAGGATGATGTTATTGAGGCCCTCGGTAGGCTTGGTGTGGTTGAGTTTATAGCCCAGGCTAGGGCTGGGGGGCGGGGGGATTCTGAGCTCGAGGCTTATGCATCATTCTTAAGGCTTTTCGATAGGATAGGTATAGCATTGAATTCTATTGATGAGATCCTGCCGAGGGAGGAGGTTAAGAAGCCTTTCCTCCAGCGTCTTAGGGATGCGTTTAAGGCTAGGGCTGTGAGGGTTGGTGCTGAGCGTATATCCATCGATGGTCTTAAGGGGTTCTTGGAGGAGGTTGACGCCGAGTATAATAGGCTTACATCTGAGCTTGATGAGAAGCGTAGGAGGCTTTCGGAGCTGGCTGTTCTAATTGATAATGTTGATGTTTTTAGGAGGAATAATGTTGCGTTGGATATAATGGGTGACTATACCCATATATTTGTGAAGGCTGGTTTTATACCCGCTGTTAATGTGGATAAGCTTATGGAGGCTCTAAAGCCCTTCAATGTCGTCGTTAGTATTATGGAGGGTAGGCCGAGGGAGAACTTCCTGTTGATTGCTGCTTCCCAGAAGGATAAGGAGGGTATCTTGGGTGTATTAACAGCCTTGAATTTTGAGGAGATCGTGTTCCCTGAGGAGCTGCCGCCAGATCCTAATGAGGCTTATAATAGGCTGGTAGGTGAGAGGGAAGGTATACTGAGGGACTTTAGTAGGCTTAGGGAGGAGTTTGAGAGGCTTAGGGAGAGGTTCTATCCATATCTTAGGTATGTAAGGTTTATGCATAGGGTTAAATCGATGTTGGTTAGGACTAGGAACTTCTCTGTCGTCTATGGATGGACTCCTAGTGAGAAGGTTGATGAGGTTAGGGCTGCTGTGGAGAGGGTTACTGATGGCGTGATGCATATGGAGGTATCGGACCCTAGGCCGGATGAGAAGCCGCCTACACTCCTGTCACAGCCACCTCTACTCAATAGGTTCCAGCTGATAGTGAGGATGAGGGGTGTACCAAATTATAATGAGATTGACCCCACTATACCATTCACAATACTATTCTCGATTATGTATGGTATGATGTTCGGTGATGTGGGCCAGGGTGTTGTGCTCTTTATCATAGGCCAATTACTGTATAGGATTAGGAGGCCACTATTGGGTATATCATATTCTGCGTTGAATAGATTGGGGGCTATTCTATCGACTGCCAGTATATTCTCAATCATATTTGGATTTATGTATGGCGAGAGTTTCTTGGTCCACTTTATGAAGCCGATGTGGCTTAATCCTATGGAGGAGCCTCTGGAGATAGCTGTTGCAGCCATAGTATTCGGGCTTATACAGCTGAATATAGGGCTTATACTCAATATAGCTAATAACATTATGAATAAGAATTATGTTGAGGCCCTGCTTAGTTGGCGTGGCCTACTCGGAATGGTATATTATATTATAGGTATTATATTGGCGATTAGGTTTATACTTGGGAATATGAACCTAGCGGTCTTCGGGGCTCCGGAGAATCTGCCTCTGGTCATGGTTGAGCTTGCTTTACTGGTGTTTAGCCTATTTAAACCCATGGTCGCCGGTATTCTCACAGGCCATCGCCATCCACTGTCTGAGTCCCTGATGGAGGGTGTCAGTGAGTTTATAGAGATGTTCCTATCTTATATCACAAACTCTATTTCATATATTAGGTTGGGCGCCTTCGCGATTGCCCACGTGGCCCTAGCTACCGTTGCTGAGGTTTTGTCTCATAGTATGGGCTTTCTCCCCGCCTACCTAACATTCAATATTATCGTTATCTTGATTGAGGGCTTCGCAGCTGGTATACAATCGATTAGGCTGTTGTTCTATGAGTTCTCCACTAAGTTCTATATGGATGAGGGTAGGTTGTTCCAGCCGCTGAAGCTGTAACATGGATGCTGATATATAGTTAACCTTATAAATGATGCGTATGGATAAATAGTTTTTAAATATATTCGGGGGGTTTTGGCGCCATGGTGTCTCTAGTCGGTTTTTTGCAGGACCCGAAGAATAGGAAGTTGCTGTTCAGGATTGTGCTCTTCGTCAACATATTGATAATGTTGACTGCATTGTCCTCACTTGTGGTTACGGCGTTTGGTCAGGAGGCGGCTGCCCCTGCTCAGGGAGATAAATATATGGGTGCGGGGATAGCTGTGGCGGGCTCGACTCTTGGAGCAGGTATAGCTATATATGGTACGGCTAGCTCTGGTATGGCTGCCTTGGTTGAGAAGTCGGAGCTATCTACATGGCTTCTGCTGCTGGCGGGTCTCGGTGAGGGTGTAGCTATATACGGATTGATCATCGCGATATTGATACTTGGCTAGCCAGTCAGTACTTTATTTAAACGGTTTCTCTAGACTATTTTTCTGTTTTGAGTCCTAGTCTATTTATTTGTTTTCAGCCTCTATCTTTGCACCAGTTATGAGTATCGCTGTGAAGCCTATCATCCGGAACTCGGGCCTTATTCTACCGCTTTTGAACTGGAGCTCCCTAATGCTTATCTCGATCGCCTCTAGGTAGGTAAAGTATTTCTTTATCTCGGGCTCAAGCTTGTCAAGCTGGTTGTATGTCGGCACTACCACCGCTATCCTCCCCCAAGGCTTTAGGGATTGATGTACTTTTTCTAGGATTGCCCAAGGCTCATCTATATCGACTACTGCAGCATCATAATATTTCCGTGGTGGTGAGGCATCCCTGAAGTCCAGCTCATGTATATTTAGGTTGCCCAATCCCTTGGGACTGGCTCTAGCTAGGTATTTGATTGTTTTCCAAGTGATATCTCTTCTCCTTTCATAGGTGTCTACTACTCCATTCTCTCCGACAATCTCGAGTAGGGCTGATGTGATGGCCCCACTCCCCATTCCAACCTCCAATATCTTTGAGCCGGGCCTTATACCAAGCTTAAGGATTATGTATCCAATGTCTTTTGGGTAGACGATCTGGGTTGGTCTTGGGCTCTTCATAATATAGTCGTATATCGTGGGTCTTAGGACGTAGAATATGGATCCCATATCACTCTTAACCATACCCCCATAGCCTGCGTCGACGATGGCGTTATGTAATATTCTTCCCTTGTGTGTGTGGAATACCCCGTCCTCGACTAGCCTAATCAGCCAACTCTTACCCTTGCCGTCGTAGAGTAGTATGTCGTCTCCGTACTTAGGCCCATCCATCTGGATCACATCTATAAAAATAGGTTTATATACGCTATTTATGAAGGGTGGCTATGTAGTGTTTATATTGGTTACCTTAGGTATAGCTTCTCATATTCCTTGAGATGCTCTGCTGATGTCCGGTAGTCGCTGAATAGGTTTGCTACATACTCTATGTCCTCGACATCGGCTACCTCTTTATTCTTTATTTGGAGTACCTCCTTGGTTGGGGCGAGTAGCATTATAGCATACCTTAGGCTGTGCTCTTCTGCCAGCTGAACTAGTCGTTCGACCGCATCGTCACTCAGCTTTACATCCTCCTCCTTCATCCTGATCTTAATGATCTCCCTCATCTCATCCCTCGTATATGGCTCGGTTATTATTATTAGGAGTCTGTCTAGGAGGTCCATTGGGATGCCGTGGGGTGAGACTACATCGGTGCCCCTTATCTTTGTGAAGCCCCTATTTGATGCGAAGATAATTATTGGGGCCATCTCACTCTCTAGAGCCCTGTTTAGGAAGGCGTAGGCCTCTATATCCAGCATGTGTATCTCATCGATAAATAGTACGCCTGGTATTATCTCGGCTCTACCCTCCTCGACTAGGTTCTTTACCCAGTCATCGACCTCTTTCCGGACGTCGCTGCTGATCTCCTTCTCGCTTGTTGTGAAGAATAGGCTTAGTAGGCTGCCTCCCCTGGCCCTCCTTATATCGAGTTCGTGGAGTGTCATGACGTAGATAAACTCCCTTTCCTTTATTATGGGTCCAGTGGGCCTATCTAGATACTCTTCTCCTTCGATATCATATAATCTAGGGGCCTCCTTGGACCTTCCTAGCTTCGTGACCTTCCCTGTCTCCTTGTCGATCATTATTATATCTCCTTCCCTTATCCCCTGCTGTAGGAAGGCTAGGGCTATCTCGGTGCCGGCACTGAACGTCCTCTCCTCATCTCTAGTGGCTATAGTTATCTTTATGCTCTCAGGAACCTGCTGATAAGGGTTGTATGGATGGGGAGCCATCTTAACCTCCAGCTTCTTCACCTCACCCTCTATAACCTCCCTCAAATCCTTTATCTTTACACCTATCGCCTTCCTAATGGCTCTCATTAGGGCCTCCGTCTTACTATATTCAGCGGAATATATCTCTGATGCGCTGAGGTATATGAATGGAACGTCCTTACCCAGCTCTTTCGCTATGCCTATAGCTATTGCGGTCTTACCAGTTCCTGGTGGACCGCTGAGTAAGATGGCGCGCCCCGCCATCTTACCCCTCTTGATCATCTGGACTACTATGTACGCCGCCTCCCTAGCCCTTGTCTGCCCAACCATTCCCTGGGCCTTGAACTTGGCTTTTCCATTCTCGACTCCTAGCCCCCTTATATGGGTATGTGCCCCGACTCTCTCGTATGCCAGCTGTACACTCATATCTATACACCTCTATTAAGTGTCTATCGGAAACTATCTAATTTATTTTAAATCTCTACTTCTTAAAATC
>WAMZ01000132.1 GCA_015522055.1 Candidatus Geothermarchaeota archaeon | reverse complement strand
CATTTACCATCCGACTTGTATAGTAGTAATATAGCCTCTTCATGCTCGAGCTCCAGGTCTGCGGATGGATCCCTCTTATCTATCCTTAGGTTATGCTCGACTATCGACTCAACTATCTTCTTACACTCATCTCTGGAGACGTCTCTATATATCCTTATCCATCTATGGAGCTTGATGTCCTCGGAGTCGTATCTCAGTGGGACTGTTGGGATGTAATTGGCCCCGAGATTCATGAGGGCCTTCCATCTGTGGGTTCCGTCTATGATCATACCTAGCCCGGGATCTGCTGTTATTGGGTCTCTAAGTATTCCACTTACTTGGATGGATTTTGTAAGCTCCTTCTCGAGCTCCTTGATTATCATTTCGTGGGGCCTTAAATTTTCTAGTGGGATTAATTCTAGGACGAGTTCTTTATTGTTGTAGGATAGGTGTATAATCCTTTGACTCATCAAATAATTATATTCTGTGTTATTAACTTAAATAATGAGGAGGATAAGTGGGTTGGAAATGTGTTTTTAGGATAAATAAGGTGGGTGGGTTACTCGACGATTATTACTCCTGTCATGGTCCAGTGGCCAATGCCTGAGCCTGGGTATGGCTCTCCACAGTATCTTGAGCACCTGAATATATAGGTACCGGGTTTATCGAAGGTTATGGTTATCCTGATCTCCTGACCTGGGTAGACAACCTTATCTATACCGAGTTTCTCGATCTGGAAGCCGTGTAGGACGTCTGCACCATATATCACTAGTGTTACTGGCTGCCCTGCCTTCACCACTATCCTATTTGGCTGGAATACCCACTGTCTCGCGGTGATGTATATCTCTTTACCCTCCTGCATTAGCTCCGCCCTGACCGTCTCACCGTAGTAGATGGAATAGAATATTGCTAGGACGGAGCCGACCACTAGTATCAGGGCTATCACGTCGGTTACTGCCACTCCACTCCTCTTCCTCCTCATCATACCACCCCCAGCCATACTATCAACACCAGTATGGTGTATAGTAAGGCGAATATTGACATCGGTATGGATGCCTTAAAGGCGTCCCTCCTCCTCTCGAATAGCCTCTGGGATATCTTCTTAATCGTATTTATGGTCCATATTAGGCCGAATAGGAAGATTATGGCCTGTATATATGGTAGATATGGTGTCCCGATGGGTGTCCATGGGAAGTTCCTGGTACCGAATAGGTCCCAGCCGAGGCCGAATGGATCAGATATTGCGGAGATTGCATATGACCCGTTTACTAAGAGTATGTATAGTGCGAATGCTATCCATGCGGCTAGGCTTAGTGGGACGAGTAGGTATGAGTAGCTTATGAATAGCTTCTTATATGGAGGTGACTTGTTCCACCCTGCAAGCGCCTTTGAGAATACGACGAACAGGCCGAATATGGCTGGCATAATTAGTAGTGTGGAGCTCCATACAATGGCTGCATATACAGCGAGTTTATATGGATTTAGGGCCTCGACTAAGATGTTGTCTGTGAATACGCCTCCGAAGGTGTTGCCACCAAATATGTTGGCTATGTCCTTGAAGAATGGATTTGGCCCGGTGAATACCAGTGCATATATTATTGCTAGGGTGCTCATTATGAATGCCTTGAACGGCTCATCTAGGCCCTTCTTCTTAATCCCGTGCCAAGGCTCTACATAAAGGTCCTCTCCACCTACCCTTATGAATAGGCCTATATTGTCTAGTGGGCATGTCTTTACACACTCCATACATAGGCCGCAGTATGCGTTTCTATTGAGGTTCTGTGGGAATTCGTACCATGGGCATCCGTAACCGGCTTCACTCCCCCTGTAGCACTCGTTACCTGGGTGTTTTAGGCATACATCCCTGTTCCTAACCCTCAGCTCCACTGGTGCGACCATTGAGTATAGGCCTATGAATCCTGATACTGGGCAGATATATCTACACCATACCCTCCTCTGGTATAGTAGATGGAATAGGGTTGGAAGTATTACCACGACTAGGATGAGCATTATTCCAGTTGCCCATGGCCTAGTCGTCAATACACCTATGAATGTAGATATAATTAGGAATGAGAAGTTCTGTAGCCATATGTTGTCCAGCTTCCTTGGCCATCTCTTGTTGAGGCCGAATGGCTTCTTGGAGACCCTTGTGAATGTCTTTCTCTGTAGCCACTCACCTATCGCTGGCATGGGGCATATCATACACCAGGATCTGCCGCCTATGGGTGTGAGTACTAGCATTAGTGCTGCCCACCAGATGATCCATACGACTAGGACTGCGATGTTCTGGTTCCCGACGGGCGGTCCGTAGAAAGCTGCTACCAGTAGGATTATGAATACGACGAAGTTTGGGAATATTACTGCGAAGTGGTATGACCTTGCCCTGACTATCCTCTTTATCAGTGGTATAGTTAGGAGGTCGAACCTGAATTTATATGGTTGCCTTGCCTCCCCCATCTCTCACCACCACCATATGTAGAATATGGCTAGTGATGCAAGTGTTAGTATGACGGATATGGCCATCCAGCTGTATAGTGGTGTCATTGGCTGGACGACTAGCTTGCCGGTCATGAATGGGTGGAACGGGCCGCAGGTCAGGGCGCATCTGAATATGAATGTACCTGGTTTATCGGCCTTGAACTCTATGGTTGCGTTTACAGGCTTATTTTCATACATTATTGAGTATGCCTTTAGTTCATAGCCCTCGATATAGATTCCGTGGGATACGTCTTGGGATACTAGGTTTATTATTACTGTGTCTCCCTGGTTGACCTCTATGATGCTTGGTGTGAACTCCCACTGCTTGGCGTATACAGTTATATACCTTGTTTTCGGCTCGGTGGCCGAGTATCCCATGCCTACTGAGAACACAATTATTAGGAATGTTACGACCAGCGCTGATAATAGAATTTTCCTTAATAGAACTAGCCGATTGGTTGGCCTCATGACATCATCATCTAATAGTATCCATTCTGTTTGATGCATAAATCTGTATACCCAAACATTTTAGGGTATTCCTTTTTTTCCTACGAGAATTATCCTTATTTCAGTGGTTGGCTTTGAGCCAGAGGGAGTTTGTTTCTAAAGAGAATGGTTATGTTATATCTAGGAGGGATTTCCTGAGATACGCTTCACTAGGCCTGATTTCCAGCCAGTTACTGGCCTCACTACCCGAGGATATACTCGCATTTAAATATGTCGGCCCCGTAAGCCCGGAGACAAATCCCCTTGAGAAGTATCCCAATAGGGGGTGGGAGGACGTCTATAGAGACCTCTATACCCCAGACTATACATTCACCTTCAACTGCGCACCAAACTGTACATTCTGCTGCCTACTAAGGGCGAATGTCAAGAATGACGTGGTATTATATGTTGACCCGACTTACGGCTATGGTAAGGCCACCGACCTATATGGCAATAAGGTGTCGATGAGATGGGATCCGATGATATGCCCAACTGGCCACGCCGTAGCTAGGAGGGCATATTCCGATAGGAGGGTTAAGGGTGTATATATTAGGAAGGGCTTCCTCCAGTGGGTTAAGGATGGCTTCCCGAGGGATCCAGAGACGGGGGCGCCGCCTAAGAGGTATTTCGAGGGTAGGGGTAAGGAGCCGTTTATAAAGGTTTCTTGGGAGGAGGCCTACGAGATCGTGGCGAAGACACTTATCAATATAGCCACTACATATAGTGGGGAGCAGGGTATGGAGTATCTGAGGAGGCAGGGCTATGACCCGGCCATGATTGAGAAGCAGGCTGGGGCTGGTGTAACCACGCTCAAGTTTAGGGGTGGCATGCCCCTCCTAGGGCCATTTAGGATAGGGGCTGCATATAGATTCGCTAATATGATGGCCCTCCTTGATCAGCACATCCGGGGTGTCGGCCCCGATAAGGCCCGTGGAGGGCGTGGATGGGACAACTATTCATGGCATACCGACCTGCCGCCCGGCCACCCCATGGTAACTGGGTTAAAGACTGTAGATTTCCACTTAAGCGCCCCCGAGTATGCGGGCTTGGTCATATGTTGGGGTATGAACTGGATATCTACGAAGATGGTTGCTGCCAAGTGGCTTACGGAGGCTAAACTTAAGGGGACGAAGGTTGTGGTTATATCGAGTGACTATAACGCCACTAGCTCTAAGGCAGATTATGTGATTATAGTTAGGCCGGCTTCGGACACGGCATTCGCCCTCGGCCTGGCCCATGTAATAATCCGTGACAAGCTTTATGATGAGGAGTTTGTGAAGACGCAGACAGACCTGCCTCTCCTAGTTAGGATGGATAACCTCAAGATTCTCAGGGCCAAGGATATCATACCCGACTATAAGCCAGCTGAGTTGAAGAATTATGTCAAGGTATTTGAGCCTGGCGAGAAGATCCCGCCCCCTGCTGAGCAGAGTGTCCAGTATATACCGAGGCAGATGAGGGAGGAGTGGGATGACTATGTGGTCTGGGATAAGAATACCAACCAGCCTAAGGTTATCACACGGGATGATG
>WAMZ01000131.1 GCA_015522055.1 Candidatus Geothermarchaeota archaeon | reverse complement strand
GTGATACGACGGTCTCTGGGAGCATTGGGAGATATAGTGCGACTACATCACCCTTATCCACACCGATGTCTAGTAGGGCGTAGGCCAATCTATTCGACTCTATATACAATCTTTCATATGTATATTTATCTACGGACCCATCTTCTCCACTCCATATAAATGCGGTCTTGTCTCCCTTGCTCGAGACGTGTCTATCTAGGGCGTTGTACACGATATTTATTAGGCCTCCCCTATACCATTTGGCCCACTCTATACCCATGCTAAGATCTAGAACTTCATCATATTCCTTGAACCATGAAACGTCTAGGAATCTATTCACCGTATCCCAGAACCACTCCAACTCATCTACACTCTTATCAACAAACTCTCTATACGTCTTTAGGCCCAGTTCATCCATGACAGCCTTTACATTAGACTCCTCAACAAGTTCCTTTGGGGGATACCAATAGAAACCCAACATACTAAATATATAAATTACTGTAGCCGTCTTGATAAAAATAGAGTAATATCAATCGATCCATCACCCTAGCGATGATAAATAGAATTACTCTCTAAGGCTATTATTCTAGCCCAACCTTCTGTGCACATTTAACCATCTCGACAGCCGCCATGGAATACCTAAGTATAGTTGCGAAGCTCCCCTTCTCAAGCTTAAGCTTCCTCCTAACAAATGCAGTAACTGGATTGACTTTACCATTTATGACATCTATCCAATCACTATACTTGGCCGATATTATATACGGCGCATCCCCCTCACTAGAATCATCATACCACTCCACCCCCTTACATACACCATTCTCCAAGTCAACCTTCATACCTGGACTCCCAGATGGATACTTAGCGAGTAGATCATCTGGAAGGTCAGTAACCTTGAATAGTATTGGCCAGACCCAACCCTTCGCACTCCTTCTATAGCTTTCAGACTCATTGATAGCTTTACAGAAGGCCTTAGCCCACTCCTCACTAGGGAATACAGGCATATTTCCACCCCGATAAATATATGTAGATTCTCCCGAAAACATAAATAATAATTATTTAATTTATATGCTACCTAGCTCGCCGTATAATGCATTGTTCAATATCTTCCTGATATCCTCATAGGTCGGTGGCCTAGGATTAAAGACTATTTCGGGGTCTTGGAGAGTTAGCTCAGCGACAGTGTCGATCACTTCAGCAACTTTATCCTCCTCGTAACCGGCCTCTAATAGGCTGGTAGGCTGCCCAACCCTTTTATAGAGATTTAGTATATGGTGGGCAAGCGTCGGTTCCTCCGGTATACTTAGACTCTTCTCAAGTGTGACCCTTAAATCCTCATACCTAACCCTCGCCTCATCCGACCCATAATTATAATGGACGACATATGGTAGGAGGAGGCCAACTATAGTCCCGTGATGCATCTTAAGCTGGGCCCCCAATGGGTGTGCCATAGCATGGGCGAGTCCAAGACCGGCATTGGTGAATGCTATGCCGGCCATAGTCGCGGCGATATGTATCTCCCTTCGAGCATCCTCATTACCAGGATTATCTACGACTATAGGTAGATATTTGAATATCGTTAGTATAACATGTATGGAGTATGGAATGCTGAATGGATTTGCATCTATAGCCACTAGGCTCTCAACAGCATGTGAGAGTGCATCAACAGCAGTACCTATGGTAAGTTTTCTTGGAAGGCCCATAACGATCCTATGATCCAATATAGTTATATGTGGAACTATCTCATAGCTACCTAGTGCCAGTTTAACCCTTCTGCCTTCACGTACATCACTCAAGACTATTCCATAGCTTGCGTCGCTACCAGTCCCGCTCGTGGTCGGTATCACCACTAGAATAGGCTTATTGTATTCTACCCTCAGGGGGTTGAAGGGGGCTACATCCCGGATATCAAACCCCTCTCCCTTCTTTAGATAGAGGTAGAGGGCCTTCCCAAAATCGATTACACTACCCCCGCCTACGGCGATGACGGCGTCGAATTCGCCTCTTAACTCTTGATAAGCTCTATATACATTGTCCACCGATGGCTCGGGCTCTACATCCCTATATATCTTATAATCGGCACCTACATCATCCAATGTACTGGTTAGATTATTGAAGAAGTCTAGCTGGGATATTTGTTTGTCGGTGACAACCAGTATCCTCTGGAGACCATGGTATTCTATGATAGACCTAATAATATCCTCGAAGGGCTCATCAATATATACTCTCCTAGGAAATGATAGCTCAGTCATAACATACCACAATTATATTATAATTACGATACCTCAACTAAAAACATCTTGGATATAGCCATAGGATATATACATACCTCATGCGGATTATATATTATAATGACCATCTCCGATATATTGAAGGCATGTAGCCTATGCCCAGGCCTATGTAGAATCAGGTGCCCAATTTACTCGGCGTCAAGAGACCTAAGGGCGGCACCCGATAGATTGGGATTGGCTGGTCTATATGTCCTCGAACATGGGGATAACGACCTATTATATAATTTGGAGCTATGCACCGGGTGTAAATACTGTGTAGATAATTGCCCAATCAAAAATGACCTACCGAGGGCGATCTTCAAGCTAAGGACATTGATCCCGGATGTGGTTCTCGAGGAGGAGGTTGAGAAATATAAGAAGATACATCTCGAGGGCCTATACCTGGCTCTAGACCTTTCCAAGTTAAAACTTGACACATCCAAGTTAAATCAATATGGATTTAATATACTCGATACTTCCATTCTATATAGG
>WAMZ01000130.1 GCA_015522055.1 Candidatus Geothermarchaeota archaeon | reverse complement strand
ATATATAGGTGAGATTATGAATAATGCTGTTAGCATCATTAGATATGTTTTAATTGGCTTGATATTATCAACGGTAGGAGCCTATCTTTATACATCTGGTATGGTAACTATGAAAAATGGTGTCGCTGCTAACAATTCAAATCTCCTTGACAATGGGGGTTATAGGGTTATAAATTATAATCTGTTGGATTGGTTGGTAAGTGGTGCTATCAAGGAGATTACATTGGTTTATAGCTCGGGGGATCCGCAATTCTTGATGATCAATGGATATCTATATGTTATTAGGGATGCAGCCTCGAACCTGACAGCCACATATTCAAATATAGATGGGTCTATATACCTTAGAATAGATTATCTTGTCCGAGGCTACGCCCTTGTCACTAGTGGTGGAAAGATTGTCGATAGAATCCATAATTTTACCTACAGTAAGTCTATTGTTCTAGAGCTGGTCAATGGTAGATACTGCTTAGACGATATAGATTTTGGGTATATTCCATTCCTGGTTAGGGCGGGTGAATATATTGAGGGTTTCTCTGTCTATATTCTGGACCTAGGATATACAGGTAGCTTAGTCGGTATGGACTTATTTGATGTCCGCCTAGATAAATCGGTGGAGTATGAGGTTGATGTGTATCTGGGGAGAGTTACTGGACCCAATCTTAGGGTCGATATGGATAGTTATGAGGTTCCCGAGGTTCTTAGGGAGATATCTATGTTAATCAACCGGGATACACTTAGGATTATAATGTATTCCAATACTAAATATATGCACCTCTTCATTGGGGATGGGGTTATGGTTGAGGGTGAGTCTGGTATAGCACTAGCATTTAACCTGGTGGGTGCATCAAAGGTTAGGTCTGACGCACTTCTATCCATTAATGGAGATATATTAGTTGATTATCCAGTCTCTCCACTCGGGTACTATCTGGGTATATTGCGGCCAACTACGTTCTTCAAACTGGTTGATGTAGATGTGGTCTATGGTGGCTAGGCACGCACCTCCCTAGTCAATATTTCTGGGTTCCTCTCCCATGTAAGCCCCAGCTTCTTCAATGTTTCATCGGTAGGTACTCCATCGTCACTCCATCCATGCCTCCTATAATATTTAGTCAGCATATCATTGTACCTCTCCCTATCCAATTTTGTTCCCTTCTCTACGGTCACGTTTTCGGCCGCCGTCCCCTCCCTAAACATTCTCTCTGGAGGATAGTCATCTTTCCTGCTGAAGCCCTCCCTAACATTGAACATTCTCTCTAATGTGTATATTCTCTCACCAATTGTGAATAGGTCTTGGACAGTGAACTCGAGACCCGTAGCCAACTTTATTAATCTAGTCCATTCTTCGAATGTGGGTGCATTGACTGATATGAATCTCGTCTGGAACTTGCAGAGGCCTAGTGAGTCTACTACCGCATACTCCAGTTCATGCCAGTGTATCATTATATGCTTCCCCTCATATGATCTAAAGTCATTACTTATCTCTGCTCCATACAGTGATTTTAGGAGCTCCTTAGGTAGGCCATATAGGTCTAGGGCCGGCCTGCTCCTTAGGTGGTCGGCTCCCCTAGTCGATACTGACATGCCTAGTGAGAATGCTGGGACGGGCCTATCGTCACTAAGTATCCATGACTGCCCCTTCGTCTGTATTGCGTAGTATATTGTTCCATCTCCGAGTTTCTCGCTGGCCCTCTTTATGCCCTCCGCCAGTATGTCTCCTATTCCCTCTCTGAAGGTTATTCTGTGTATCATCTCGAATAGGAATTCTTCGTCTCCCCATTCGGGTTTTAACCCGTCCAGCTGATCCTGTGATAATAGGCCTTTTTCATATAACTCGGTTATCCATGCTACGATGCTTCCTACCTCCATGGAGTCTAATCCATATTTATTGGTTAAATATAGTGCCTGTAGCACGGTCTCTAAATTATTGTTTCCTATGGTGAATCCGAATGCACCTATATGCCCATAGTCTGGCCCCTCTCCCATATGTGGATATTTACCTTCCTCAAGTCGATACCTCTTTCTACAGCGGATGATGCATCCATAGCATCCTGATTGGCCATACTCATATCTCTCCATATTATCTGGATGTAGTGTCTCGAAGCCCTCCATATAATTCGTCTGCATATTCCTGAATCTGAGTAGGCCCATGGGATAGGTTCTTATCATCATGATGGGTGTGCCGTATCTGTTTAGGGCCTTACCCCACTTGGTCCCTGATATCATGGCATTTAGTTCCCCACAGTATTTAAACATCTCTTTATTACTCTCCCACGTTAAGGCATCCCCGCCCCTCGCCACTATAGCCTTGATATTCTTGCTACCCATGACGCAGCCCATCCCTGTCCGCGCCGCCGTACCTTTGACCCTAGACCTTATACTCGCGAATCTCACTAGATTCTCACCAGCCGGGCCGATGACAAGGGATTCTATATCCTTACCATACCTCTTTTCCAATGCATCGATTGTCTCATATACGTCCATGCCCCATAGATCTGAGGCATCCTCAAGCGTGACCTGCCCATCATCTATTAGGATGACTGTAGGCCTATCCGCCTTACCTCTAATAATCAGATGGTCTATGCCATTCCTCCTCATCTTTACCCCGAAATGCTCTCCTATGTTACTGTCGCCTAAGGCATTGGTTAGGGGAGACTTAGCCATTATACTGAATCTCCCTGAGCCTAGGCATGGGACACCTGCAAGTAATCCAACCCCAATTATGAGTACATTGTCTGGTGATAGGGGGTCTACCCCCTTCTCTAGAAGATTATATAAGTAATATGCGTTAAGCCCTCTCCCGCCTAAGAATTTAGATCTTAGTCCACGGCTGATTCTATGTCTTGAAATCTTACCGCTCAGTAAGTCTATATAGACTGTCTCATTATCCATAGGGTGTCTCATGGTCCCACTACATAAATATATAAATTATTC
>WAMZ01000129.1 GCA_015522055.1 Candidatus Geothermarchaeota archaeon | reverse complement strand
GGGTATACCGGGACGAACATAAATGATATTACTATAATGGCATTACTCAAGTAGAAAATTATTTATTCATTAGCGAGACGTTGAGCCTCCCTCAACATCCCCAATACAG
Organism: Candidatus Geothermarchaeota archaeon; assembly: GCA_015522055.1. Taxonomy (GTDB): domain Archaea; phylum Thermoproteota; class Nitrososphaeria; order Geothermarchaeales; family JDFR-13; genus WAMZ01. The sequence goes on along the minus strand of WAMZ01000129.1, from coordinate 3,123 downwards.
ATATCTTAACTAGCTGCGATACAACTATATTGTCCTTCAACTCAGCATATATTTTATCGAATGTAGGGTCCGCTCTTCTCAATTCCCTGATGATATCCGGAATGTCTTTATCGAGATTCCCTTTGACCGTCTCGAACCACTCTACAACGATCTCCTTATGCCTAATTAAAGTGTCCACGCCACCCTCATCAACACCGTAGTGGGGATACATGAGTTTTTCAGGCCTGTATTTAATCATCTTATCAAGGCCCTCTAGATACTTTTTATAGTTAAATGGGTGGACAGAAGTAGGTATTGTATAGTTATACTCGATTATGTGGAGGCCGGCGGCGTCACCTACGAACATCGCCTTCTCATTGGCCCAGAATATCGACTGGTGATGTGGTGCATGGCCATCTGTATATATTACCCTGAATACTTCACCATCCACCTCCACCGACCCTCCATCCTCAACATATGTAACCCTACTCGCTGGGCATGGCTTCGGCTCACCATACATGTCAGCTACAGGTCCCAAAGCCTTCCTAGCTGCGCTCCACAGCTTCGTCGGGTCGACCACATGTTTTATACCCCTTGGATGTAGATATGCGGTTGAATTCGGTACCGCATCCATTATATGTCCTAGCCCCCCTGCATGATCCAGATGTATATGGGTGACGAATAAATGTAGCTCGTTGCCCTCTCCATATCCATTCTCAAATAACTTTCTTACTATAACATTAGACCTACTGGCTGGCCCCTGCTCTACACTAATGAAATTACCGTGGTCAGTCATGATTATATATCCACTTATGAATGGCGATGGGAATTCCACTGGAGTGAGGTCTACCATCAATATATCAGACATATCTATACACCCGGCTATAATGAAAGACTAATAGCCTCAAGCATCTTCCTATGAATACCCTCCTCCTCGATAATCGTATTCAACAGCCTTGTCAAAACCTCTTTATCTATCCCTATCGATGCCAAATCATCTGGATTCAACTTTATGACTTGGATATACATAGCCGATATATATTCCTCGCTGGCCGAGGATTCCAGGGACATAAGACTATCAACTATTCCTCTAAGAACATCCGCCTCAATGGGATAAGTAAGTCCCTTAACCGACTCAATTAACTTATCAACATGATTGACAGCCTCCACAAATATATCCCCAACTATCTCTCTCCTCCTCCCAATCTCATCACTAGATAGTACATCGACATCGAATAGATTCATGAATATCGTCATATGGCTATTACTGGACCATGCTATATGCTGAAAAACAATATTATATGGAAGCCTGGTCTTAGAAGCCAGTTCATGATACAATAGGCCGATCTTCTTCTCAAGCGTGGCCAGGCAGGCCGCTATATTTTTAACCAGATTTATATCCATATAGACACCCACATCAAAATTATATACCGAGATAGGATTTCTTTATCATATCTGTCTCACTCACCTCATCGCTAGGCCCCTCCAATACAATTCTGCCATTCTCCATTACATATGCATAGTCAGCTACTGTTAGGCCCATATGCACATTTTGCTCAACCAACAGTATGGTCATCCCCCTCTCCTTCAATTGCTTAATAGAATTGAATACTTGGATCACTATCGTAGGTGCAAGCCCTAGGCTAGGTTCATCCATCAATAATATCCTGGGATCACCCATTATAGCCCTCGCTATAGCAAGCATCTGCTGCTCACCTCCACTCATCGTTCCAGCAAGCTGGTTCCTCCGCTCCTTGAGGATAGGGAATAGTTGATATACGAACTCTAGATTATCCTCAAACTTGTCCCTAGCCCTCTTTGTGAAGGCTCCCATCTCGAGGTGTTCATATACAGTCATATCAGGCCAAAGCCTACGCCCCTCAGGGACCATAATGATACCTTCCTCAGCCCTCTTATAGGTGGGGTCCATCGATATATCCCTGTCTAGGAAGTATATATGACCTTTCCAAGGCTTTATGATTCCCGTGGCGACCCTGAGGGTAGTCGTCTTACCAGCGCCATTGCTACCCAATAACAGTGTAACACTACCCTCCTTAACCGATAGATTGATACCCCATAATACCTGGCTCTCCCCATAGCCAGCATCAAGATTCTCAAGCTTTAATACATCCATCTAGTTTCACCTCCGGACAAACTTAAGTGCAAGGTCTTTATCACCTAAGTATGCGGTTATCACCTCAGGCATCTCAGCAACCTGTTGAGGCGTCCCCTCAGCCAAGAGCTTACCGAAGTGGAGCACGACTATACGCTCAGCTATATTCATGACTGCATGCATGACATGCTCAACCATGACAATCGTCTTACCTAAATCCCTATTAATCATCTTTACAATATCTAGGCTCTCATCCACCTCCTTCGGATTAAGGCCGGCCAATGCCTCATCCAGCAATATCACATCCGGCTCAGCACTCAATGCCCTCGCCAGCTCCAGAAACTTCTTCTCATGTAGCGTCAGACCAACAGCTAGTTCATCCCTCTTTTCAGCTAGACCCACCAACTCGAGGTTCTTCAACGCTATTTCACGAGCCTCCTCCTTAGTGATCTTACCAGCCCTCTTACCGAATAAGGCCCCGATCATAGCGTTCTCCAACACCGTGAATTCGTTGAATGGCTTGACGATCTGGTGGGTCTTAACGATACCGAGTTGGGTAATCTTATGGGGAGGAAGGCCGGTGATATCCATCCCATTAAAGTAAATCCTACCCTCTTCAGGCTTATATACACCCGTTATACAGTTGAAGAGCGTAGTCTTACCCGCTCCATTGGGGCCTATAATCCCGAGTATCTCCCCTTTATGGATGTTGAAGCTAACCTTGTCTAGTGCCACTAGACCCCCGAACCTCTTGGTTACCCCATCAATCTTAATAATAACATCCATATAACACCACCTACTCGATAATATCCCTAAGTCTCCTTCCTCCTATAGTCATACCCCTAACTATACCTATAATGCCTCTAGGCGCGAATAATACAAGTACAGCTACGATCGAGCCGAGTATCACTAGATTGAACTCTGGATACGTCACTAGGAGCGTATCATATATTATGAAGTATATTATCGACCCTATGAGTGGCCCCATCACGGTCCCGATACCCCCTATGACGATCATGACGATCATATCG
>WAMZ01000128.1 GCA_015522055.1 Candidatus Geothermarchaeota archaeon | reverse complement strand
GAGAGGTACATTAATCTTAGTACCCCTAGCCTCCCCCCTCCCCACCTCCCACGAGAAGCCAGTACCAGGGAATAGGAATCGCCCATCCTCATGCACATCAAAAATATATACCTTGGGATCCTCCTCATACGAATAGTAAACACCGTCACCGTGATGGGCATCTATATCGATATAATAAAAGACTAAATCTCTACCGAACCTACTCCTAAGATACTCGATAGCTACACCGATGTCATTGAATACACAGAAGCCGGCCCCCCTATCCCTGAATGCATGGTGCCACCCCCCAGCCAAGTTGACCGATATACACCGATTCTCGAAGGCGTACTCTAAGCCGTAGGCAGAGACGCATACAGATTCTATAGACACCTCATATATACCCTTGAAAACCGGGGTATCCCCATAATCGATATAGCCATACCCCTTCTCAGATAACTCCTTAACCCTCGATATATAATCCTCGGTATGGAATAAACCCACTATCGACTCATCCTTACATACCCCATCAACATGGATGATCTCCAGCCTACCCTTAAGGTCCTTAGCCTCCTCAAGATATGAGAGAAAATATTCATACCTCTTTGGCGTCAGTGGATGGTTGGGGAAGCCATAGCTGAATAGCCTCTCCCCAACATATAGTCTAGTCCTCATAATTATCTACGTGCAACGACCAAGTGGATAACATCCCTATCATGGAGAATATAGTTCTTAGGTAATTTAATACCCGTCCTCACATCGATGCCGTGAATCAGGTTCTTCCTGAGGGTGGTATGGATCTCGCCAGCCAAGTCCTCCAAGTCAGCATCCCTAGGCAATAGATATACATCCGGCAGAACCCTACCCTTACGGTCGCTTAGCCTCTCAATATCATGCACCGGATATACATATTTATAGCCCATAACCTTAAAGACCAGCGTATTCAAGGCGAACTGAACACCAGTCCTCATAATCTTTGAGAATACAAATCTCTCCATATACTCAAGCGCCTTCTTCTGCTTAGAAGTCAATCTAGAGGGGTCCTTAACCCTAAACTCCTCATCCCCAGGTATATACTCAACAAGCCCCTTCTGCTCCGCCCTCCTGAGGGCCAACTCAGAGTCGGCGGATGCAGGTATAACAACTACATCCTTCAAAGTATTATTCAGTTTTATATAATTCTTCTCCGCACCCTCCAAATCGATCTTATTAGCCACAACAATAGTAGGCTTCGATATCTCCCTAACCCTATATGCAAACATCTTAGTATCCTCAATACTCCAATCCCTGAAGGGAATATCCTCCAAGCCACTAAGTATAAGTGCCTCCTCGATATGCTCCTTCCTAACCTTGATACCAGCCAAGACTTGATACAGGGCCTCTACTAAACCTATACTCTTCTCATACTTCTCGATAGACATTCGGTTACCCTCTATTATACGCTGATACCATAGGGCAAGCTCCTCCTCAATATCATAGTAGTCAGCCAATGGATCGCCATACCCAACCTCGACGATATTACCCTCAGCATCTATACTACCAGATGCATCGACGAGATGTATCAATGCATCGGACTGTGCCGCAACCCCAAGGAACTGATTACCAAGGCCCTTACCCATATGGGCACCCTTAATCAGTCCAGGGAGGTCAATCAACGTAATCCTATGGAACCGCCACCCACCGATACAGACGCTATTCCTAGGCTGGCACTTAACATTAAACTCCCTACATACACATGGAGAAGATACATGGGCAACACCTATATTAGGCCTCTTCGTCGTGAAGGGGTATGGCTGTATCTCGGCATTAAGCAACGTAGCCGCATTGAAGAAAGTCGTCTTACCAGTATTCGTCTTACCAATAATGCCAATCTTAAGGTCAGCCATCAAGCCGCACCTACAAAATAGTTATATGTAGACCAAGTTATAGAAATATATTTTGAAAAAAGACATGAGTAGACAAAAAATTAAGAGAGTAGGGAGTGGAGTAGTAGTCCAGACAAGTAAAGCAAGATATGCATTGGACAAGGTCCCGAAGAATGTGGGGGCCGACCTATATCTAGTCTCACACGCCCATACAGACCACCTACCATCGGGGCAGAACCTAAAGGTAATAGCATCGAGGGAAACCATAGAGCTTGCTAAGGCCAGAGGATATAGATATACCCGATTAGATGAAGATAGATACCCGGATATTGAATTAATAGATAATGGCCACATACTTGGGAGCAAGGCCTTCCTAATAGAGGGGAACATATTATATACTGGAGACATAAACATATTTGATAGGGAGTTCCTGAGGGGCTTCAGGCCTCCACAAGCAGATATACTCATTATAGAAGCTACCTACGGAACTAGAAAATACATATTCGGAGAATATAATGAATTAATAGACAGACTTATCCAAACAGTCTACAAAGCGGTGATGAACAATATTAACATAGTCCTCGAGGCATATCCACTGGGGAAGACACAACTACTAACCAACATATTCAGGAGCTATGAAAACCTCTATGTAACAAGATCAGTCAAAAGATACAACGAGACCTATAAGCAACTTGGCTATCTAGATAAAGCAAGATACAGGACATGGGGGAGAGAAGAGATAGAGGAGCCATTCATACTAATCAAGGGCACAACATCAAACATAGGCCTAGACGGACTCAAATACGGGACAAAGGTATTGAGACTGACAGGCTGGGTAGTTGGAAAAGAGGATAGGGGCATACCACTGAGCGACCATGCAGACTACCTAGGTCTACTCAGAGTAGTGGATAGGGTGAAGCCCAAGAAGATATACACCATATATGGATATGCAACGAGGCTAGCCCATGACCTATCGAGAATGGGCTACGATGCCCAGCCCCTATGATATTAAAATAAGACATTGATATATTTACATATAATTAATGGGCCAATATCTAACCAATCCTCCCACCGGTGTAAAAGCTATGAAGATGAAGAGAATACATGTATATATATCCGGTAGGGTCCAAGGTGTATTCTTCAGGTATACCGCAAAGGAGTTGGCGGACCAACTCGGTGTAACGGGATGGATTAAAAACCTCCCAGACGGTCGGGTTGAGGCCGTAGTGGAGGGGGAGGAGGAGAAGGTCGACGAGATGCTCGAGTTCTTCCATAAGGGACCCCCTCTAGCAAGGGTCGATAAAGTCGAAGTCAAAAATGAGGAATATAAAGGCGAGTTCAAAGACTTTAGAATAATTTACTGGTAGAGAAATAATTATCTACCATATAGTATATCTAGAAAGATTTTCCGCCCGATCTCATCAACCAAGTCAAGAAGCTCATCATATACTGACCTATATCCCATCAACCCACCGACACCACTACTGATCAAGGTATAGCATAGAGACGAGGCAAGCGCCCCCAACTCGAAGACAGAATAACCATTAACCAAGCCATATAGAATGGCAGCCATATAAACATCGCCCGCACCAGTAGTATCCGCGTCCCGCGGCACCGGAGGCGCCGGAACATATACATACACATCATCCAGATAGATTAGCGAGCCCTCCCTACCCATAGTAACAGCAAAAACTCCCCCATAGCCATCCAAGAAAACCTCCATCGAGAGTCTATCTGGATAAAGTAAGTAAAGCTCATCCATCGAGACCTTGACAGCAACACATTTAGATAGATAACGTGGGTCGATAGGGCTACCGGAAACCCTACCACCCGAAACCCTCCTAACCAATCCCTGGGGATCCACAGCCACATCGAAGTACTTAGAGAGAACCAGAATATCACCTATAGAAACCTCGCCTATAATAGGGAGAACAGCCAATACATCAGGTTTAGAGGGGCAGAAGAAATCAAGCATAACATCCATATAGAAAACATACCCATGATTCCTAACATATTGTACCCTAGAATCATCAATATATACATTCCGAAACACTAGGTTAGGGCCACTGTATCTCAGGAAATGGAATACACCTCCATAGCCAACATCCTCGAGGAACATCTCTATAGGGAAGTCGCTCCCCACAGCTGTAAGAACCCTATAATCCAACCCAAGAGTATCAAGAGCCTTAGAAACATAGTATACGGAGCCGCCGAAACCCCTCCTCTCAACACCCCCCACGACATTCTCATCCAAAGCCAGTAAACCGACAAGCCCTACGGTCATACCCCATATACGCTACTCAGTATCCAGTAGGCTAAGCTTGGTACCAGGATCATATGTACGCTGAACCATGAAATCGAAAGCCAATATAATATATTCCACTGTCAACGACGCTATATTCCCCTCCAGTAAATGCCCCATCAAATAATCACCATCATGGGAGGATGCTGCAATATGAATATGCACCACCGGCTCACCATCCTTCCAAGATATATTCCCAACACCCGAAACAAGCTCATAGAAGCCCTCGGCCTCACGATAATCATATGTACCAGTCTCCTCATTGAAGAAGCCAACCCTCACCCTATCAAGGCTCCCAATCAGCATCACGGCACCACTCTTGACGCCATTCCTCCTCACAATCTCAGTAAGCTCCCTAAGTACATCCTGCCCTCTACTAAGCCTACCAATGATCACCCTCTCAACATTACCCAGCCTCATCCAACCACCAACGTGCCAAAAAGGATATACCTATATAAGGATTTTATTTATAATGTGAGATATTAAGGGTATATCCAGTGGAAAGGGAACACAGATGTATGGGAACATCATGGAAGACCTAGGGCTGGAACTTAAGCAGATAATAAGCCATGAATCAATAAGAAAATACAGGAATACAAGGGTAGCGTTTTATAAGGCTAATGTGGATAAAGAAGCAGCCTTAATAGACGCTATAGAGAAGACCCTAGAGAAGTATAAGGGGAGGAGCGAGATAATTAAACTACTCGTCTCCGAGGGATACTTCCTCGACACCGGGATAGAGACGCTCAAGATAATCCACGGAGTTATATGGGAAGTATATGACTACCCAACATTCACACACTACCTCATAAGGCTACTAAGGATAAGGGACCATAACAAGGGGGCAGAGTGGCTAGCAATATATGTAGATGAAAACCCGGACACAGCGTGGTGGACCGAAGAGGAGAGAGGGGCTATATCAGGTGTCTAGGAATTGGGGGTAACAATCGGCATACCAGTATATAACGAGGGTAGCAACCTGATAAGACTACTCAAACAAATATATAAAGAACATCATGTGGGTGGAGTAGAGATAGATGAAGTCATAATAGTAGATGATAGCACCGACGAAACACCAGATATGGTGAACAGTTATATCTCAGGCACAAATACCCCATACAAAATCACCTATATACATAATAATAGAAGGATGGGGGTGGCCCACGCATGGAACACTATATTTAGGAAGGCATATTCAGATATAATCATCTTATACGACGCCGATATAATCCTAGGGAAAGGAGCGACAAAAGCATTGGCTGATGCCATAAAGAGTGATGATAGAATCGGGATAGCGGGAGGTAGGGTGGTAGCCATAAATAATTATGGGATAGCGGCAACCGCGGCAAAAACGGTATCGGAATGGCTTAATATTATTAGAGAGGCCTACCCAGAATCCCAATTCACCATAATGGGTAGATGTATATCCATAAGAAGCGATCTAGCAAGGAAAATCGAGATACCCCTCGAGACCATATCAGTAGACCTATATCTACAATGCGCCGCCAAATCGATGGGATATAAAGTTAAGTATATTGGGAATGCTGTAGTATACTTCAAGCCACCAACCAGGATAAGAGAATTCACATCCCAGATATTGAGGGGCTATATAGGCCATAGACAGCTAAAGAAATTAATAGAAAAGTATCTAGATGGAATAGGTATCAGGGTCCAGATAGCCACATTCCTAGAGGCCCTTAACCACACCCCATCAACGGAGGCATTAAATACATTTATAGCCTATATCCTATCAGCAATGTATATAGCCAGGACATATAGGGGTGCAAGCCGGGCACAGTGGGACATAGCTTTATCCACAAAGCAACATGCTAGAGTAAATATTTAATTAAAAATGGGTAGCCAAATAATATATAATGTAGATCCTCGCGATGATGAGCCATTGTAGTAATTGATACCCCAGTAGGGGTAGATGTAGTAGACGGGCAGGCTGAGCAGCCACACTATTTATAATCGAATCCCCTCAAGCTCCAGTAGGAACCTCTTGAGCCCCACTCCACCCTCAGACGAGAAGCCCCCTATACCCCCAGAACTATATACAACTCTATGGCAGGGAACAACAATTAGAAAAGGATTCCTAGATAACGACCTAGCAACCGCCCTAGAATACCTCCTACCACCCAACCTATCCGCAATCCATCCATAGGACCTAACCTCCCCATACGGAATCTCCCTAGCAATAGACCAAACCCTGTAGTCGAAGATAGTCCCCCTACCAGGGGCTAACTCAATATCACTAAATGTAACCCGCTTACCATATACATAGTCCTCGAACAAGGAGACTATATAATGGTCGAGCCTCCTATCCAAAACCCTACCATGAAGATACCTTACGCCATATAAATATTCATCAGTAAAACTTATCTCGAGCGAGCCATGGTAAATAGGTATGTATGAATACATTAAACTAGACAATTTAGGCACCGAGCAATTTATCTACATCATGTATAAATAATAAATTGATATAAATGCCTAACCCTGGTAGGCGTAGGGTAGATGTTCCCACTAAGAGACATTAATAGGACTGAGAAAACCCCGATAGTAACCAAGCTCCTAGTCGCAATAAATATAATAATATTTGTTTATACATTGCTTAGCCCGAACTATGAAGAAATTATAAATATATATGGATTTAGACCCATATACCTATATACATTCCAACACCTAGACACACTACTCACATCAATGTTCCTACATGGAGGGCTGGAACACATCATTGGAAACATGTGGTTCCTATGGATATTCGGGGACAATGTCGAAGACAAGCTAGGTAAGGCTAACTATATAATCCTATACCTACTATCCGGTATATTTGGCTCAATCCTATTCACCATCACCTCCAGCGACCCATATATAGTGGCAATAGGGGCGTCAGGGGCCGTCTCAGGCGTATTAGGGGCATACCTAATACTATTCCCAAACGCTAGGATAATAACACTGGTTCCATTAGGCTACTACTTCTACAGAATAATAGAGATAAGGGCAGTATACTACATATTCATATGGTTCCTCCTACAAGCCTTCTTTGCATCCGTATCACTATTCGCATTAGTGAATGTAAGGGTGGCATACTGGGCCCACATAGGCGGGTTCATAATAGGCCTGTTATTCGGCCTATATGGGAGGGCCAGGGGCCTCCACCTTAAGTACCTAGATACCTATCTATAGCTATATAACAATCCTACATACCAGCCCCCTATCCCTAGACAGATATATATAGCTACCTATCGATAACGGCTCCCCAACAGTAATCCAGCGCCCAAACTCCAAGTGATGCCTACCCCCAATAAGCAGCTCCCTCCCACGATACCTAATCCTACATGAGAGCACATCATACCTAGGCTCCACAGAATTATATAATAAATATTTAATATAGTGGCCATTATCCTCCAGCAATGGATGCATCGAGTAATCCCCTATAAACTCAATATCCACACCCCCAGCGATACAAGAATCCACCAACACCCTATAAGCCTCCCTACTCAACCTAATGGGCCGAGGGACATTCAACAGTATCTTAAGGAGAGTATCTAGGTCCCCAGCAACATAGAAGCTAATGTCGATCCTCGGCCTCCCCCGGATATAAGTCCTTAACGACCCCCTACCCACAAAGCCCCTAACCAGCAAAGAAGCCCTAACCCTACCCAATAGACCAGCACCACGCGAGCCAACCC
>WAMZ01000127.1 GCA_015522055.1 Candidatus Geothermarchaeota archaeon | reverse complement strand
GGGTCCAGCCACCCCGAATAATGTCCTAGGAAATAGCCGAAGGCAATCAAGAAGATTGCGTCTGGGATATTCTTTCTATTAAGTAGGAATGCACCCAGGAAGCCGACGAATATAACAGCTGCGGCCAAGAATAGACCGTATACCTCTGACATCACACCTCAAAAAAACCTAAGAAGTAATTTAATTTATAAGTGATTGTAACCAGAAGAAATTCAGTAAGAAATATCCAAAACTATATTAGATCGACCCCTAGATCAAATCCTATACCGCCGATTAATGAAGTAAATGGCAGTCCTACTTATAGATAGTGACTAGAACTTATGGGTATAATATTATTTTTGTCATATTCGGATTAAATTATAGGGGATGGATAGTGAAGTTTAAGGACTTAGTCCAATATTTTCAGAGGCTGGAGGCTACAACATCCAGATTAGATATGATGAGCATCCTAGCAGACCTATATAATAAAGTAGAAGATCCCGATGAGGCGGCCATCATATCCTATCTCGTACTAGGAGAGATACACCCACCATATATAGGTCTAGAGCTAGGGATGAGCGAGAAACTAATTATAAGGAGTATAGCAATGGCATCGGGATACGATAGTACACAGGTCGAGAAGAAACTAAATGAAGTCGGAGACATCGGGAATGTAGCCGAATTCTTCATATCCAAGAAGCGGCAGATGACACTCTTCACAAGAGAATTAGATGTCAAGAGAGTATATGATACACTGGACAAGATATCTAGGACAACTGGGGAGGGCTCCATAAATGATAAAATAAGACTACTCGCCAGCCTATTAGTCGATGCAAGCGGCGTAGAAGCAAAGTATATAGCTAGAATAGCTGAAGGGATTATGAGACTAGGTGTAGCCGACATGACCCTATTAGAAGCTCTTGCACTCAAGCTGGGTAGCAGGGAATACAAGGCGCTCCTAGAGGAGGCCTATAACATGGTACCAGACATCGGATATATAACCAGGGTAGTTTATCAAGAGGGATTGGATGGTGTAAAGAAAGTAGATATAAAACTCGGTATACCAGTCAGGCCCATGCTCGCGGAGAGGGTCAAAAGTCCTGAGGAGGCTTGGGAGAAGACGAATGGGCAGCTGGCAGCCGACTTTAAGTATGATGGAGAGAGGATGCAGATACATAAAGATGGCGACAAAGTACTTATATTCAGCAGGAGACTCGAGAACATAACCTATCAATTCCCAGACGTGGTACAAGTTGTTAGAAACCATGTTAAAGCCAACCAGGCAATAATCGAGGGTGAAGCGATAGCCATCGACAAGGACACAGGCGAATTCCGCCCATTCCAAGATCTGATGAGGAGGAAGAGAAAGTATGATATAGACAAGATGATTGAGGAGATCCCAGTAACCCTAAGGGTCTTCGACATAGTATATCTAGAGGGCGAGAACCTAATGAAGAAACCATTCCCCGAGAGAAGGAAGCTACTGGAGAGCATCATAGAACCCAGTGAAGAGATTAAGCCCTCGGAATTAATATATCCAAAAGATATTAAGGAGCTATGGAACTTCTTCCTCCTATCAATCGAAAATGGATGCGAAGGCCTAGTCATCAAGAACGCCGGACCCGACTCCATATATCAAGCTGGGGCGAGGGGCTGGCTATGGATAAAGCTAAAGAGAGACTATAGAGCAGAATTGGCTGACACCCTAGACCTAGTAGTAATTGGGGCACTTTATGGAAGAGGCAGGAAAGGAGGCAACCTAAGTAGCTTCCTGATGGCTGTGTATGACCAGAAAGAAGATATATTCAAATCGGTATGTAAAGTTGGAACAGGATTCAAAGACGAAGATATAGCCTATATGAACAAAATATTGAAACCCCTACTTAGAGACAAAAAGCCAGCCAGGGTTGAGACCGGGATGGAGCCGGATTACTGGGTCGAGCCCAAGATTGTCCTAGAGATACAGGCCGCAGAGATAACATTAAGCCCCGTACATAGAGCAGCATACAATATCTTCCAAGACGGCGCCGGTCTAGCCCTAAGATTCCCCAGATTCACCGGGAGATATAGAGACGACAAGGCACCAGAAGATGCCACGACAGAGGAGGAGCTCATAGAGATGTTCAAGAAACAGAGACGATACGTAGAGTAGACACCCTCCATAAATTTATAAAGTCTAGAGACGTATTATAGTTGAGGATCAAAGCTTTAGGGGTGACCAACATATGGGTGGAACCAAGAAACCAACACTATCTAAGTTGCGTAAGATGACGATGAAGAAAGAAAAGGCGGCTAAGAAGGGTGAAGAAAAGAGGCGGGAGGTATATAAGGGATATCTAACCCCGAAGGAGGAGGAAGAGCTATCTAAATACATCCTAAGGCAGAAATACATAACTCCATCAATGCTATCCAGGAAGGGTGAGATAAGGATAAGTATTGCTAGGAGGTTACTCAGGAAGCTATATAGTGAGGGAATGCTGACTCTAGTCGAGAAACATAAGGATGTAGAGGTATACGCACCAGCATCAGCCTAACTTCCTAATAACAGCATCAACCCTCTCCTCAATAGTCATAACAACCTCTATACCCTCCTTAACAGACCCAACCTCTATAAACTTCCTAGAGGTAATCTTCTTATCACTAAGGCATATCATCAGGCAGTCCTGAACCACATCATAAATAACCTTCCCAAAGGAACAATCCACCTGAGAGACACCGCCCTTCCTTATACCCAGATATATATAAACATTCGTCCCCCGCTTAAACACATACGTCTCGAGGGGCACCCTCCTACTCAACTCATTGATAATAGGTAGAGCACGCGACTTCGAGAGGGATAGGATAAACTTCCTACCACCACCCAGGTCGACCTCGAAATCAACATAAAGCGACATTACGATATCCACCAACCATAACTAAGCGTTACCAATGGGGATAATGTAATAATTTAAATATAATGTTCCATAAATAAGTTTAAATACTACCCCCACAAACCCATTAATACCATAATACCCATCTTGTATGTGATAATTATGTCAAAGCCAAAGAAAAAAATTAGATATAAAGATTTAATTCCAATTGGACCCCCCAGACTAACCGCATTCGAGAAAGCTAGGATAATAGGTGTTAGAGCCATACAAATAGACTATGGAGCAAGGCCATTCATAAAAGTCGATAGACCAATGTCATCACTAGAGATCGCGGAGAGAGAGGTAAAGGAGGGTGTACTGCCACTATCAATAAAGAGAAAGCTACCTTTTAAAGAGGACTTCGAACCAATACCATTGAAATGGCTTATAGAGGCAGAGAAGGAAGACTCTATAGTCGAGCTATAGAAACTAAATATATACACCATTTTATTTATTAATAGAATAATGGATAATCATAATTTTATTATTTAACTTCAGGTGAGCTGAATGAGTGAACAGACCAACGTGATTTTCATCGGCAGGAAGTCGGTGATGAACTACGTCCTAGCTGTACTCCTACAGTTCGATGCCGGTACAGAAGAAGTTATTCTCAGGGCAAGGGGCAAGGCCATATCAAAGGCAGTGGACGTCGCTGAAATAGTTAAAAGGAGACTATACCAGGATAAGGTTGAGGTAACCAGCTGCAAGATCGACACCGAGGAAGTCGGGGAAGAGCCCAACGTACGGAAAGTATCAACGATAGAGATCGTACTCAAGAAGAAGGAGTAAGGAGACAGCAGCGGACGAGACTCCCAACTTATTTATCAATCTATTTATCAAATTAACCCCATACTCAAA
>WAMZ01000126.1 GCA_015522055.1 Candidatus Geothermarchaeota archaeon | reverse complement strand
TATGTATATAGGGTTGATGTGAAGCAGTCGGAGCTGGCTAAGAAGCTTAATATAACTAGGCAGGCGTTGAGTGTTAAGCTTAGGCCATTGATTAAGGGTGGATATATTAGGACGGGTAGGGGCTTCATAGAGATTACGGAGAAGGGTATGATGCTCCTTGGTTACTTGACTACCCCAGTCTTTATACTAGTCTCGGTTGAGCCGGCGAAGAGGGAGGAGATCTATAGGAAGCTTGTGGATATAAATATTGGTAGGATACATAGGGTCTCTGGAGATGTGGATCTCATTATCCAGGTCGATGGCTCCAAGGCGGCTGGTGTGCTAAATATATTGAGTAAGATGCCTGGGGTTAGGGAGACGAAGACCTACTTTACACTGGAGACACTGAAATAAATAACTATCTAATGGTTAATGGTGTATTAACTAAGGCTTTATTTAGTTCTTGCTATGGATTTTAATTATATATTATCTTGGAGGGATACCTATGTTCCTACTGGAGTATGAGGGTAAGCGGCTTTTCAAGGAATACGGGATCCCTGTGCCTAGGGGGCATGTCCTCAACCCTGGTGAGAAGCCCGATCCATCGGGGCTATTCCCACCACCATATGTAGTCAAGGGCCAGTACCTTGCTGGTGGGCGTGGGAAGGCTGGCGCCGTAAAGATTGTTAGGGATATATCGCAGCTTGACTCTGTAGTTGAGGAGGTCTGGAATGTTGAGATTAGGGGTAGTAAGCCTAGCCATATACTTATTGAGGAGTTCTTTCCCCATGATAAGGAGCTATACCTGAGTATACTTGTCTCTAAGAGGGATAAGGGGATGGTTTTACTAGCATCGAGGGAGGGTGGTGTTGAGGTTGAGGAGCTGGCAACTAGGCCAGGAGCTCTACTAAAAATATTTATTGATCCCTTGGTGGGGCTTCAGTCTCACCAGGCGAGGCTTGTCTCCAAGTTTCTATTAGGTGAATTTAATAGGGATTTAATATCGTTGGTCAATAATCTGTATAGGCTTGTGGTCGAGAGAGACTTGTTGCTTGCTGAGATTAATCCATTGGCTGTGGATGGTGAGGGTAGGGTATTGGCAATAGACTCTAAGGTGATTGTTGACGATAACTCGGAGATTAGGCAGGACTTATCGAATTATTATGAGTATGTGAGTATAATGACTGAGGGTGAGCGGATGGCTAAGAAGTATGGCTTCTCATACGTCCCCCTCGATGGGGATATAGGTGTGATTGGTAATGGCGCTGGCTTGACCATGGCCACCCTGGATTTGGTGGATTTCTATGGAGGTAGGCCCGCCTGCTTCATAGATGTTGGTGGTGGGGCTTCTGAGGAGAGGATTGGTGCGGCTTTAGATGTATTATTTAGCGAGATTAAGCCTAAGTATGTATTCGTCAATATATTCGCCGGGATAACTAGGTGTGACGATGTGGCTAGGGCGATTGTATCGGTGGTTGAGAAGAGGGGTATCCCTCCAGACATATTCGTGATTAGGTTGACAGGTACCAATGAGGATATTGGTGAGGAGATATTGAATAAGGCTGGTTTCAAGGTTTATAAGGATATGGATGAGGCTGCTAGGATGGTGGTTAAATATGCGAGTGGGGCCAGTTCCTAATTTTACGGGGGATGAGGTTAGGGTCCTGGTCCAAGGCATAACTGGGAGGCAGGGTAGCTTCCACACTCTGCAGATGCTTAAGTATGGTACAAAGATTGTTGCTGGCGTGACTCCGGGTAAGGGTGGGACTGAGGTACATGGAGTCCCTGTCTATGATACTGTTAAGGAGGCTGTGGATGAGACGGGGGCCAATACATCTATAGTATTTGTTCCAGCCAAGTTTGCCTTCGACGCGGTTTCAGAGGCTATATTGAATGGTTTAAACCCCGTTGTGGTTATTACTGAGGGTATACCGGCCCATGACACCCTTAGATTTATAAGGATGGCTAAGTCATATGGCGTTAGGATTATAGGGCCTAATTGCCCAGGCTTCATAATACCTGGTTTCACCAAGGTCGGTATCATGCCAAACCAGTATTTCAAGCCTGGGGACATAACTATATTATCTAGAAGCGGTACATTGACCTATGAAGTGGCCTATAACCTACTTAAGGAAGGCTTCGGCCATAGGCTGGTGGTGGGTGTGGGTGGTGACTATGTTATAGGGACGGACTTCGTCGAGTTCTTCGATGAGGTTCTAAGGTATGATGATGCAACTAAAGCGGTGGTGTTGATCGGTGAGATAGGTGGCGATGATGAGGAGAGGCTCGCCGAGTATATTAAGGAATCCGGTTTCGATAAGCCTGTTATAGGCTATGTGGCTGGGAAGACTGCTCCACCGGGTAAGAGGATGGGCCACGCGGGGGCGATAATATCTGGTAGTAGTGGGACGGCCGATGCGAAGATAAGGAGCCTGGAGGCCGCTGGTGTACGGGTTGCATATAGACCGTCTGAGATACCAAAATTAATTAAGGAGGTATTGTAAGGATTATTAAGGAGCTGGTTTAGATGAGTGGCGAGGAGATAGTTCTGGATAAGAAGGCCTTGGCGCAGAAATATAGGCTATTCTATAAGATATGTAGGAACTGTGGTGCTAGGAATCCGCCCAACGCCACTAAATGCCGGTGGTGTCACAGTAAGAACCTAAGGTGGAAGAAGAGGCAGAGGGGTCTAAAGAAGTAAGGATATAGCATCCTCCCCTAATTCAAATAAAGTATTAAATCTAGTGTAGATATCTATATATCCTTTGGGGAGTATCTGGGCCCGTGGTCTAGCGGCTATGACGCCCGCCTCACGCGCGGGAGGTCCCCGGTTCGAATCCGGGCGGGCCCACTAACCAAATTAAATATTAATTGCTATATACCGATTTACTCTATTGGTATGCATCCAAATATAGTGGTAACCGGTTCGCCAGGCGTTGGAAAGACATATATATCTATGCGTATCTCGAAGCTGTATGGATTTAGGTATGTCTCCGTCAATAATATAATCATTAATAATAAATTATATAGTGGTTATGATGAGGATAGGGATAGTTATATCGTTGATTTAGATAGGGCTCGTGAGTTTCTAGCTAATCGATTTAGTTGGGATGGTGTTGTATTGGAGGGGCATACGGCTCACTTGGTTGCCCCAAGTGAGTATGTTGATCTGTGTATTGTACTGCGCCTCGACCCCTATATACTGTTCGATAGATTGGTTTCTAGGGGGTATGATAGGGGGAAGGCGTTGGAGAATGTGCAGGCCGAGATCCTTGATATTGTTTATCGGGAGGCCCTAGATGCCTATGGCTCTGACTCGGTTATCTCTATAGATATTAGTGGCGGGTATTCTAAAGTATTGTGTGCGGTGGACTGGCTCCTGGGTAGGTGTGGTAAACCTGATAGTGACTATGTTGACTGGCTTGGCCTGGTGTCTGAAAATGGGGATTTGAAGAGGTTCTTCCCTTGACCCTTTACCCTTGGGTATACGTGGACTAGGAATGGCTCCATATTGCTCGAGTCTCTTACCACACATACACCTGTCTCCAGCTGCTTTATATAATCTATCTGTTCATTTGATATATTCATTATACTCTGTAGGGTCTTAAGGTCCTCCACGCCGGTCAACCTGTGTATGAGGAGTAGGCCAGCGTTCTTGACGGTGTCCTTCGGTATCTGGGTGGGGAACTGGGTTATTAATATTATGCTCTCGCCGAATTTCCTCATCTCATTAACCATACGCTCGGCTATGGTGGGTTGGTCGTAGTCCCTTCTATATGGAACTATGTAGCTTGCCTCCTCAATCACTATTACATGGTTTAGCCTACTTTGGCCTGTTAATGTCCTATAGTCATATATCTGTTTAAGGAGTAGCTTGCTGTATATCTGTCTTAGCTTGATCTCTCTTAGGCCGCCCAGCTCTATTATTACATTGCTAGCTATGGCTTGGTCTATCCTGAGGTATTTCTTTCCACAGAAGGCCTTCTTTGCCTGCCCCTGCGTGAGTGGCTTCAGCCTCCTCTTCAAGGCGGCCTTACTCTCTATCTCATAGTATGAGCCTATCGGCATCCTCTCGAGAATATCTACTAGGGCCTCCATGTCAGGCTCATCCAACTCTCCAGTATCGTATTTGCTGAGGGTGGCTTCCAGTGCCAGCTTGAATATATATGACTGTGAGTGGGTGAAGTTGTATGTATCGGCGAATATATCCGTTACCATTGACATATGTTCATTATAGTCTATACCCTCAAGTGGTTTTAGGGGGTTTATTGCATACTGGTCATCCATACCGGGTCTGATGACTAGGTCATAGTTGTTTAGTAAGCCTGTATACTCGTTGTGGAAGTCTAGAACCATATACTTGATGTCGGTGGGTAGGCTGTTGAGGATAGTCGCCACGGTCGTCGTTTTACCGCTGCCAGTCACACCAACGCAGACCACGTGGCTAGATATATCCTTCCTTGATAGCATATATGGGTCTCCCTCGTCTCCATACTGGGTTATTAGTCTACCGATATATATCCCGCCAGGCTCCCTATTTCTAATGACTGGCGTCCTGAATGGCGGTAGTTGGTGGGTGACTAGGCCTAGGTCTTTCATGGAGTTCTCGTCTATGATTGGTGGTAGATTATTCTCATCTAGGTGTAGACTGTTGAATAGCATAAGTTTCTTAACCTCCCTCCCGGATAGCCTCTCCATCTTAGCTTTGGGGAAGACTGCGTAGAAACTGGCCTCTATAATCCTAATATTCCTCTCGAGCTCATCCTCGTTGCCGCCCTTGGTTATCAGGTATATGCCGGTTTTGTCGTTGTCCAATAAATATATTGTCATTAGGGGTATCTTACTTCTCTGTATTGCGGAGTATAGGTTTTGGTAGCCCCTTTGTAGGAGATACGCCTTGAATGACGGGTCTTTACCCCCTATCTCCATTATAGTGGCTTTGAATCCACCTATCAATGTCTCTCTAAGTATGCCTTTCCTCGAGACCATCGTCCTATACTCGGTTAGCTTATCACTTATCTTCTCCGTCCTTATATATTTCTTGAACATGGCTTATCACGGTAGGAAGTAGAATGTCGTCTTGAATAGCCAGTCGAGTCCCTCCCAGACCTTCTGGATTACTTCGGAGACCTTCTCCTGTATATTGGTGGCGACCCCAATGGTTAGCGCGATCGCTATTAATGCTACCAGTATAAGTAGAGCCTCCTCTATAATCTGGACTCCCTTCCTCTTCACATATATTCACCACTATGATTGTTGCAGATTTATTTTTATATCATAATATTTTCATAGCACTTAGCCAATGTACCGCCCAGAACTGGATAGTTATGTATATCGGTATGAATAGTAGGGTCTGGACTAGCACTAGTTTTCTGATGTTGAGCCCAAATATCCTCGATATATAAATTGTTGGTATAGTTTCTAGGTATAGTGAGAATAGGGCTATCTTTATCTGCTGTATATCCCTATCCACCGTCTGTTGGATTGCTAGGGTATATGTTTCTATTGGGATACTGGTTAATATGCCTATGGTTGATGCGACGAATGGGAATAATATGTATGTTATGGCTAGGAGTATGATGCCCTTTCTCCTATATGATTGAATTAGGCTTTTCATCCTTTTCCTCAGGTAATTGGCCTCTAGGTAGTCGGTTACAATTGTTATTAGATCGCTTGGCGCCCTGACCCTCCTTGTTACAGACTCGATAAACTTTAGCTCCCTCGGTGTCGACTCCCTACTTCTTATTAGGTCAGCGATAATGGGCTCAATATCTCCTCTACGACTAATATTATATACATCTATAAGTGCCCTCTTAGGTGATCTTCCCTTAATCGCCTCATTAACGATATTGAGGATTATGTCTTTATCCATTTTACCAACCTCCATCTAATGAACTCGAATACGGCTATCTCTACGACCGTTATTATGAGGGGGGCTAGGGTGTCGCTAGTAACCGCCAGTGTTAGTAGCGTCAGTATTGGTAGGAATATATAGATAGCGTTGGCTATGATGAGGTATAGCTCCAGCCTATCTATATGGCTAATTAGGCCGAGCCTTAGCTCATTAATGGCTGTGTGTATAGCCGTTAAACCCACTTGCTCCTTCCCAAGAATCATATCCCTTAAGAACCTGGTGATTTCGTTGTCGGCCTCCTGCCTGTGGTTATATCCCTTGATAGTTGCCACCTGGAGTTCTCTAATGAAGTCGTTATTGACTTCTGAGGCCCTCATCAATGCGGAGGCGGTGGATCCATATATCAATTTGTTTAGGTTTACTATGGTTACTGTGTCAAGTAGGTCTGTGTAAGGTATTTGTGCCCTAATTCTCTTACCGCTTAATATGTAGGCTGTTACTAGGAGTATACATGTTAGAGCTATATATGGCTCACTCTGGAGTAGATATATTAATTTTGATAAGGTGTTTTGGATTATGGCCGTCATCCTCTCTCGACCACCACGCTATAAATTTCATTGAGGCTATCCACGGTTTGTACGATATCTTCCTTGTTTAACGCCTCAAGGATGCTTTGGTACAATCTGGTTAGCTTGGATTGGCCGATGATATTAACCATCTTCTGATATATCTTGGTATTATTTATGTCTATATTCATCTGGAGCTTGTCGTCTATTCTGGAGAAGATTGGGCGTATCCTGAGGAGCCCATCTCTAATATAGGTCTCATATATACCTTCTACATGCCTCTTTCCATCAGGTGTCCTCTTCATTATTACTATGAGGTCCGTTTCATTGATCAACTCGATGTTTATGTTGGCTTGGTATCTCCATCTATTAATTAACGAGTATATGTCTTCGGCGTGTATGGTCTGGAGGCCTCTTAGGCCACATGATAAGCTGTAGAAGAAGGTTTTTATATCCTCGTTGGTCAGTAGTTCCCCGAGGATTAGTATGTCCGGTGTCCTATGTAGAGTAAATATTAACTGCCTTCTCTTCTCCAATATGTTTGAATATGTCTCGGCTCTATAGAATGCTTGTTTAAACCCTTGGCCCCTCATATCTAGGCTCTCTAGGGCGTCCTCTATGTATACTCGTCTGAACCTCCTTGGTATACATTGGTCTAGGGCGTTTAATAGAGTTGTCTTACCAGAGTAAACCTCCCCAGCTATGGTTACGTTTCTCCTAAGCCATAGAGCCAGTATTAGGAATGCAGCTGCCTCAATCGATATTGTATCATTATTTATTAGGTCGATTATGGATAGCCTTCTGCCTCCTAGATTCCTAATAATTATATATGGCCCTCTATATGCGAGTGGCTCGAAGTCTATTATAACTCGGCAGTGGAAGTCATCTGTCCTTATTTCAGACTCTATATTACCCTTCACCAAGTCGATACTTGTTCCCTTATGCATCTCGATATGATTGATCAAGGCTTCAAGCTCCCTGCCCGTCAAGTATATATCTGTATCCATCGTCCCGAGCTCTACATGCCTCACATATATCCTAGTCCCTGGGCCGTCGCAGTAAATCTCCTCTATGAAATCGGGGTATAGGAATGGTGCTACTCTACTTAGGCCTATACACTCCCAGAATGTCAGTATAGCTAGGTCATGTGCCTCTTCATCGAGGAGGGCAGCCTCCTCATAACTCTTTATATCCTCCTCTATCCTCTCTACTAAGTATCTATATAGATTCTCGAATGTATAGTTTGATGTTATGTTTGGTAGGTCCTCCTTCCGTGGATACTTTCTGGCCAGCTCCCTCAATATATATAGTAAGCTTATATATCTAGAGTTTATCCTCGGTACCAATATATTATAGTCATCATCCCTGAATACATAGTAGACATATGGCCCTCTAGCTACTCCACCCTCCCCTCCATATTCATCTAGGATTAGCTGTGTATATAGTGTTTCCATAATCCTCCATTGAGATTGCTCCAGATTGATTTAATAAGCATATATAATAAATCTGTCCCAGTCTGTTGTGATGAAGAGGTTGATGGAGGCCCTATTGGTAAAGGCTGTAGATATTTTTGTGATAATCGCTCTTTTCATAGCTATTTTAACTATACTGCTGAAGCTCTTAGGGGTGGTGGGTCCATGAAATCTGTTGAGTATATAGTTCTTGCGGTACTTATCCTAGCATTGTCTATCCCCTTGATAAATCTATACTCCAGTGTAGCGGGTGATATAGTTGGTGAATGGGGCTCTATACCGATGGTTGTATATATGGATATGGATAGTGTAGTGGTATCTCCACCAGCCAGCCTCGATTTGGAGGAGGTGATTCACTGGTGTCTGAGACTATTGAGCAGCTGATATCGACGTTCATCGTCTATATCTTCATTGGGCTCTTCATCGCAGTAAGTATCGTTCTATTTATCCTTATGCTCCTAAGGGGGTGTCTCCTATAAACAAGTATGTAGAGACCCTACTCTCAATACTTATATTGGCAATAGCATTGGTGACCGAGATCTACCTAATCTATAAATATCCCTCAGGTGGACTAGAGAACATTGAGAACCGTGATATATTGGATAAATATATTACTGTCCAGAAGAATCTAATCAACTCATCGCTTGAAATGGATTACATTCTCGTGGAGAATTCCTCAAAATACCTAATATATATAACTTTTGATGAGGAATATCCTGGGGATGCCTATATATACCCGATTGTAGTGGGGGATAGGATGGGTGTTTTGGTTTGTATAAGGAGGGAGGGTTCTCAACAATAACTACCGTAGTTTTGATAGTATTAATAACTCTTGGAGTAGCTGGCGTGCTGATGGCTAAGTGTAGGGAGGCCTCTACGGCTGTCGGTGGAGTCCTGAACGATGTGGGGGACAATATATCTATTTTAGCATCAAAGTCGTCAAGCGATTTAGGCGAGTATATCATTACTCTCAATAATTCTTTATCGAGATATAATGGCATATACATACGTATGTTTGGCGTCGATATATACAATGATACCAGGTTTATATGGATAGTCTTCGAGGTTAACGGTGTCGATTT
This sequence comes from Candidatus Geothermarchaeota archaeon, assembly GCA_015522055.1. GTDB lineage: Archaea > Thermoproteota > Nitrososphaeria > Geothermarchaeales > JDFR-13 > WAMZ01. The sequence continues at coordinate 503 of WAMZ01000126.1, read as the reverse complement.
TGTCTATGTAGGTAAGCTAACCGATGTCTCCGCCTGAAGAGATAATCTTTTTATATTCATTTGCCCTCAATCTAATCGTTACAACGCTGACCCCCGATACCTTACTGAGTGTCTCCACATCGAATAGCCTGTTACGCCTCTTGACTCCCAGCTTCTCCTCTGCGAGGTATAGCATGACGGTAGCGATCGTGTTGGGCTTCTTTCCTAGGAACTTCAGCCTATTGGATATATATAGGTTCACAGCGGTCCTTACTACTCGATTAACATAGTTCATATCATTGATGTACTTACCTCTATGTCTCAACACACGGTCAACATATAGATTTATGTGGGATAATACATCTGGGGGTGGTTGCCTAGCTCCCATGCTTCTCAATACATTGCTCTTTATCTTATTGAGTCGATTCCTGCCCCTACGATAGCTACGTATATACCTCTTCATCTTCTCATAGAGTGCGATGTTTCCCGAGAGTTTTATGGCGTATGCCAGGCTTATGAGGGCG
>WAMZ01000125.1 GCA_015522055.1 Candidatus Geothermarchaeota archaeon | reverse complement strand
TGGAGCTATGCACCGGGTGTAAATACTGTGTAGATAATTGCCCAATCAAAAATGACCTACCGAGGGCGATATTCAAGCTGAGAACATTGATCCCGGATGTGGTTCTCGAGGAGGAGGTTGAGAAATATAAGAAGATACATCTCGGGGGCCTATATTTGGCTCTAGACCGTTCCACGTTAAAACTTGACACATCCAAGTTAAATCAATATGGATTTAATATACTCGATACTTCCATTCTATATAGGTTAGTATCATATGGTTATGAAATTACCTTAGAAGGTGGGGCTAGGATACTGACTGAGGATCTCGATGTCTTCCCCCCAAGCAATGGAGCCATCGAATTATCGATAATGTATGACTGGGGTGGAAAGGAGTTAGGCGAATACATCCTACATATACCATGTAAGGCTAGGGAATATACCGATAAGATTATCGAGAGGGCGTGTGAACTCTTTGGGAAGCCACTCAAGACTATCGTAGGGTGTACCGGCTCAGGTGGATTCGTATCGAATAATTACCCTGATCTATCGATAAAAGTCTCTAGAAGGCTAGTTAAAAGGCTCACCCAACCAGTAGTAACGCTGTGTATTCACAGCCTCAAAACATTTAAGAGCCTGGGCCTCGACGCATACACCCCTGCATCAATATATCTGGGGGAGGGTGTATCATGAAGGTTAAAGACTTCCTAAAAATGATTAGGATTGAGAAGAATATAGAGGCTTACTGGCTCGACAAAAGTAGGATATCGATGTATATACGGGACTACTGGCCCAAGCTAGTATATGGATTGGTCCATGGCGAGAAGGCCCCTCAGCCAGCCGGGCTAATAATTCCCAAGAATGAAGATGAGGTCCAAGAAGTCCTCAGCCTAGCCAATAAATATGGAATCAGGGTCAGAGTCTATGGAGGCGGCTCCGGCGTATTGGGGGCGGCCTCACCCTCCGGGAACGATGTAATAGTGGATATAACTAGGCTCAATTGGATTAGGTGGTATGACCGAAAATCTAGGATAGTTGATGTGGGCGCAGGGGCATATATGGCTGAGGTTGAGGAGTGGCTCAATAAGCAGGGATATACGACTAGGCACTATCCACAGTCGATAGCCGTCGCGACAGTCGGAGGTTTGTTATCTACCTATAGCAGCGGCCAATACTCCACAGGTTATGGAAACATCGAGGACATGGTCTTAGGGCTGAACTTCGTCACACCCTCAGCTGGTTTAGTGAGGATAAGGCCGAGCCCAAGAGGTGGTGTGATTCCCCTACTAAAAAGTTTGATGCTTGGTAGCGAAGGCACCTTAGGAGTTATTACAAGGGTCTATCTGGGCGTATTCCGCAGGCCTAGAAGGGTGTATAGATTTGCATACCTAGCCAAAGATTTTTATGAAGCAATAGACTCGACCTATCGGGTCATAGAGGCGGGTATATATCCCCAGTTACTGAGGATCTTCGATGAATATGAAACCATGGTTACCTTGGGTATTAAAAAGTGGGGTTCGGGGATCATCGGTGTCTTGGAGGGTGGGATGGCGTCTAGGCAGAACCTTAGGTACCTAAATAGGGTATATAAAGAGCCGTTGGATGAATCCTACTTCGACAAATGGTATAGAGGGAGGAATGATGTTATAAAATATATTTACACGCTATATAAGTCGGGCTTAGCGGTTGAGACGATAGAATTAGCCGCTCCCTGGAGCAAGGTAAAGGATTTATATAGCGATGTTAGGAGTAGGGTGTTGGAGATAGATGGTGTTATAACGGCTACAGCTCACATTGGACACTTCTATAATAATGGTGTAGGTATATACTTTACATTCTCGATAGATTTAGGGAGATTTTCAGAAGTATACCCGGTTCTATGGGATACCGTTGAATATATTGCCCTCAGAAATAACTGTAGCCCGTTACACCACCATGGGGTCGGCAGGGTTAGAGGTAAGTATTTAACACAGTATATAGGGTATGAAGCATCAAACGTAATTAGACTTATAAAGAATGCACTAGACCCAAATAACATATTAGCTGGAGGCCTCAGTGAACTCGTCGAATAACATATCCATATCATGGATGTAGCTATCCAAACCCTCAATCGATATTGGCCGAGAGACGGTCTCAATGGGATTAAGGGACTCCACAATCTCCCCTAAATCATCAATACCTTCACATAGAGATAAAGAGAGAGCACCTATGAGAGCCGATTTATCCCTATTCCTCCTGAGATGTAGCTCTCTACCTAGGAATGATGCGATGAGGCCAGTCAGGTTATTATCCATACTCCAACCCCCGTCCAACGTGAATCTATGAATACTAGTAAGTCTATTTATTGACTCGACCCCCCTCCCAAGCAAATATATTAGCGAATATATCATAGCATGATAAATTTTATGCAGATCTATACCTATTGGGATGTCTAGTAGCTTGATACCATGCCTGACCAACATCCTAAATTCGGTGGTTAGATAATCGGGTGAGGGAACCGCCTTAGGAATCTGTGATAGGCTCCCAGCTTTAACCTCGGATAGACTGACGCCCCCGCCGACTAGCCAATCCAATATATCCCCCCAGTGATATATGAAGTATTCGGCCATAAAATATGGTGTTCCATCGGAAACCATGACCAACATCGGATTTATACCGGACATCGGATCTCCAATAAAATTATCCCTAGTGAATACATCTATGAAACATCCGGTGCCCAAACTCGCTTTCCCATACCCCTCTGCTAAGCACGCCGAGCCGATGAGGGATGCAGACTGATCGGCAACCAATGAACTCAATACCAGATTATTCGAGGAAACCTCC
>WAMZ01000124.1 GCA_015522055.1 Candidatus Geothermarchaeota archaeon | reverse complement strand
TCTGGTGGTGCCCCGTTATCGGTGTTGCCCCCAGGGAGAATATATCGTTATAGCGTTTCTAGATACCTGGTTTTATCGGGTGGTGTGAATATCTATGGATGGCTATCCCAAGATGGCTTCATCTGGGACGATATGGACATGTATATCGATGAATACCTCAAGCTAATTAATCTGAAGTTTAAGGCGCTCGCTCGGTATGTAAATCAAGGTGTAAAGAGTGTTTACATCTCATTTTCAGGAGGGGTAGATAGTTCCGTGGTCGCTAGGCTTGCATCCACATTCATTAATGATGTGAGGCTCCTTACTGTGTGTGACCGCGGCTCCCATGATGATAGGTATTCTAAACTATCTGCCAGCTTACTTGGCCTAGAAGATCGTCATATAACTCGTTATGTCGATGTAGGTGATGTCGGTGAATATGTTTATGATGTTGTTAGGGTGATTGAGGACTGGGGTTTGATGCATGTTAGTCTGGCTATACCAGTATATTTAGCTTATAGGGAGTATGTAGATGGTGGCCTACTGCTAATGGGACAGGGTAGCGACGAGATGTTCGGTGGTTATAGTAAATATCTGGATATTTTGAGGGCGCGGGGGGCTGAGGAGGTGGCGAGGGAGATGGCTAAGGATGTGTTGCTATCCTATAGATTCAATTTTTTGAGGGAGCAGAAATTGGCGGATTGGTTCGGTGGGAGGCTTGAATATCCATTATTGACCCCAGCGGCTGTCGCGATGGCGCTTTCATGCCCTCTTGAGTTTAAGATTAGGGGTGTTGATGATGGTGTGAGGAAGTGGGTGGTAAGGGGTTTGGCTGAGAGGTTGGGGCTACCAGATGATATTGTCTATAGGGGGAAGAAGGCTCTTCAATATTCTTCGAGAATCCAGAGACTGGTTGTCAAGGCTTTGGGAAAGAACTATGCTGGCAGATTATTCGACATATATAGGGAGGTAATAACTTTAAATCCTTAAGACTAATTAATTATTAATTAATATAGTCTATGAGGGGTGATGGTGGACTAGCTGTTGAGAGGTGGATAGTGACATCTGCCTGGCCATACGCCCATGGAGTCCCTCACTTGGGGAATCTGATTGGCTCATTGTTATCCGCGGATATATTTACTCGATACCTGAGGCTTAAAGGCCATGATGTCATTCTGGTCTCCGGATCGGATGAGCATGGGACTCCTATAGAGGTTAGGGCTATAAAGGAGGGTAGGGAGCCTGAGGACCTTACCTCGGAGGTTCATAATAAGATAGTTGAGATACTTAATGGATTCAATATAGAGTTCGACAACTATACTAGGACACATTCAGATGTCCATATCTCATTTACCCAAGAATTCTATATGAAGATTTATAATAATGGATATATCTTTACCCGGGAGGATGAGATTCCCTACTGTGAGCGTGATAAATTATTCCTTCCCGATAGATTTGTTACTGGGACATGTCCTTACTGTGGATATGAGAATGCTAGAGGCGATCAGTGTGAGAATTGTGGTAAGCTCCTGAACCCGGTCGACCTGGTGAATCCTAGGTGTAGTATATGTGGAGGGACACCTATAATTAAACGTACTAGGCATTATTACTTTGATCTACCCAAGCTTACGGATAAACTCATGGAGTTCATTGAGGGGTCTGAGACCTTAACCGAGAATGCTAAAAACTTTAGTTTGAATATGTTGAGGGAGGGTCTTAAGCCAAGGTCCATTACTAGGAATAATAGGTGGGGGATACCGGCACCTTTTCCGGGCGCCGAAGGTCTAACTATATATGTGTGGTTTGAGGCGGTCCTAGGGTACGTATCGGCTGTTAAGGAGTATTTCATGAAGAAGTATGGTAATGGTGATAAGTGGAGGGAGTGGTGGTTCGATAAGGATACCAATGTGGCCTTCTTTATAGGCAAGGATAATATTCCCTTCCATACAATCATATTCCCCGCATTATTGATGGCTACCGGCGACCCATATACTCTGAAGTTCTATATCGGTGCGACCGAGTATCTTAATTTTGAGGGTAAGAAGTTCTCCAAGAGTCAGGGTATAGGTATTTGGTGTGACGAGGCTCTCAAACTGCTTCCAGCCGACTACTGGAGATTCGCACTCACGTATATGAGGCCGGAGACCAAGGATACCAACTTTACCTGGGAGTCATTTGAGACGATTATAAATGAGGAGTTGAATAACCACTTCGGTAACTTGGTTCACCGTATACTTAATTTGATCAAGATGGCTGGAGGCAGGATTGGGAGGAGGGGTCCCACGACGAGGGAACAGGAGGATGTCTTGAGGCTTATTGATGAGGTAGCTGGTAAATGTGATAAGTTTTATATGGATACTAGGTTCCAGAGGGTCATCCATGAGGCACTTAGAATCGTTAAGGCTGCTAACCACCTGATTAATGTTGAGAGGCCTTGGGATAAGATTAAGGCTGGTGATGTGGAGGGCTATGAATCTACGCTCTATACGTGTTTTAGGGCTGCTAAGGCAGCCACAATAATATTATATCCTATTATACCAGCTTCTTGTAGAACTATACTTAGATACTTTAATTTGGATCCTGATAGGGTCTCATGGGAAGGGATTTATGTCTTGGATGAGGAGGTTTCTATAGATATGGGCTTTAAACCAGTGTTTATGAAGATAGATAAGGATGAACTTAAGAGGAGGTTGGTGGAGCTTAGGGCTTCGGGTGATTCTATGGAGCGTATAGACATTGATTATCTGAGGAAAATTGTTATGAAGGTGGGTACGGTTAAGAGGGTTGAGAGGAAGCCTGGCACGAGGAATATATATAGGATATATGTGGACATTGGTGATAGGGTTGTTAAGTTGCTGGCTGGTTTGGTGCCTTATTATAAGGAGGATGAGTTGTTGGGGAAGAGGGTGGTGGTTATACTTAATATGAAGCCTAAGAAGATTAGGGATGAGGTATCGGACGCCATGATTCTGGCTGCTGAGGATGAATCTGGGAGGGTTAGGGTCTTGACGGTTGACGGCGAGGTAAGTGATGGTGCTTCGGTAAGATGAGTGTATTAACCCGGGTTGACCTCCATGTACATACAAAGTATTCGTATGATGGTTTGATTGATGTCGCCGATATCATTAATGTTTCTAGGAGTAGGGGCATCCAATGCATAGCGATTACGGATCATGATACCATGGCTGGCTATGAGAATTTCTCTAGGGTATTGAGGGAGAAGGGTCTAATCGTTATACCTGGTATAGAGGTTACGACTAGCAGGGGGCATGTCATACTCCTGGATATAGAGCCTCCATATGAACTTACGTCTAGAGACTTTTATGATGTAGTTGATTATGCTAGGGATAATGGGGCTCTTGTAGTTATCCCCCACCCTATGGATACGTTTAGAAGCTTCGATGACCTACATGGAGTAATTGATTATGTGGATGGTGTGGAGGTTGCTAATGGGTCCGACTTGATGGTTGGTAGGCACGTTGGTAGGCTGTTGAGCCTTACTATTGGGTGGGGTAAATTCGCGACGGCTGGTAGTGATGCACATATAGCGGAGGCTATAGGGTCAAGTCATTTATATATAAATGAGGAGCTGGGTTCTCAGGATGATGTTATTAAATATCTAGTCGATGGCAAGTTTAGTGTATATGTGGGTAGAACCCCCTTAATCCACCGTCTCCGTAAGATACTTCTACAATATCTGCCTCTATCCAGGTTGGGTGGGCGTATTTAAACTTGACTTTAACTATGTCGCCGAGCCTCACCCTGCTATCCAAGACAAATATTTTGTATGCATAGTTTCGCGCCATCATAGTCCCGTTTTTACCATACTCATTTACCAGTACATGGCCTGTCCAATCCTCCCATAGCCTGTTTCTATCGAGCATTATCTCGTCGGTTAACCGTGAGACCTCCCTACTCCTCTCTTTAATTACTTGGGTGGGTAGTTGTTTCATATATTTAGCTGGTGTGTTTGGCCGTGGAAAGAACTTCGAGATATTTACGTAATCAGGCCTGCTCTCCTTGAGTAGATCGAGGGTTTGCTCGAAGTCGGCCTCGCTCTCCCCTGGATGGCCTACTATGATGTCCGTGGCTATTGTGAACCTGTTCCCCAGCTCTTTCCGCAGTCTCTTAACAGATTCTATATACTCCATGGTGCCGTGTCCTCTATTCATTATCTCCAATAGTCTATCGCTTCCAGTCTGTACCGGGATGTGTAGGAAGTGGTAGAATTTGTGGGTGGTCTGTAATATTTCTATTATTTCATCCAACCATTTATATATCCACCTAGGGTTGGCCATGCCTATCCTGACGATGAAGTCACCTTCTAGGGAGGCTATCTCTCTAAGTAAGTCTATCATGTTCCTCCTTGGTTTTAGGTCGAATCCATATGCCCCTAGGTCTGTCGATGTTAATAGAATTTCTTTATATCCCCTCCTAACCAGTTTTGCAACTATTTTCTTAACGGTATCTATGTCCAGGCTCTTAACTGTACCTCTGGCGTTCCTCGTACCACAGAAGCTACATTTATCTAAGCATCCGGATGATACTCCGAGTGGGTAGGTGATGCTGTTCTTTAGGGGGATGTGGTCATGGATATCCGCTTCCCGTATTAATGGCTTAATACCGACTCCATATATTTTAGCGACATATCTTACTAGGTCACCTATCTCGGTTGGGCCGAACTTAGCATCACATAGTTTTTCTCTATTTATTCTGGTGGGGTTTATCTTGGGTAGGCATCCTGCCAATAATATCTTCTTTTCGGGATACCTCGATTTTATATGTTTTAGGTAGTCTATAACCTTATCCTCCGTCTGTTTTTTCACGCCACATGAGTTTACTATTATTAGGTCTGACTCGGATATATTATCAACAATTTTTAGACCTATATATCTTAGACTCCCTTCTATTCTAAGGGAGTCGAATTTATTTAATGGGCATCCGAATGTCCTGATATATATGTTTCTACTCATTATCTTATCTACACCCTCTCATTAACAGTGTTTAGTATAGTTAAATAAATTTTTTGGTTAATTGTCTGTCATCTTTCTTGTCTAGCCACCCATCTATATGTTGGTGCCATTGTTTTGGGCCTAGAGCCATATGCCTCATCTATTCTCTTTACACTGGTTTCGGTGGGCGCGTTCTTTACCC
>WAMZ01000123.1 GCA_015522055.1 Candidatus Geothermarchaeota archaeon | reverse complement strand
CGTATACCCAGAGGACATAGGTATAGTATTATTATATAGGGTTAGTATAGGAGACAGGGATAGGTAAGCCAGTTAATTGAGACAGAACTTGGATACCGAGAGTCCAGATGACCCTAACAACCACTTAAATTTGGATATGAAGAATTGAAGAATAAGAATGAGTCGGCCGACCTATCAGCCATAACCATAACCACGTCTATAATCTCAACACCCGTTGACCAGTCAGTCTATCCTCCGCATCAGCCATACTGAACGCAACCTGCTTATGCCTAGTTGTTATAAACCTAATTGAATCACGATAATCGTATAGTGCATCTATAAAGTCGAGGATGGGGATCCCAATTAAACCATATACACGTTCTACACCCAACCGCCTAAGCGATTCAGCGACTGCATGGGCCACACTCATAGTCATCATAGATTCACCCCGTTCTCCGGCTCTCCACCCATCAACACACAAATAACATTCCTAACACTAGTCTCTATAATCCTCTGCCTAAACTCATTTAACAGCTATCTGCACATCCATACATTCACTCCTCACCGTACTCTAACTCCCTAATCAGCTCCTCTACATGCTCCAAACGCTCCTTAAGAAAAAACCTGAATGTTTTGAGCAGCCGCAATCGCTCCTCTCTATCAAGAAACTCCAAATGCAGAGGCGGGATAAACAATGGGTAATGGCCACCCCTCCACCGCCGAAACCCCTCCCCGAAGAAACGCTTCATAAACATGCGTCTCATAGGCGGCGGCAAGAACATATGGTAACGCCCCATGAAATCAAGCTCAGTCTCCATCAAGTCAACGGCATACTTGAGGACATCCTCACCCCTCTCCGTCAATGAATAGAACTCCTTATCATCCCTCAACTCAGTCTTAACCAGCCCCTTCATCTCGAGCCTCCTCAAAGCCGGATAAACCGTCCCAGTCTTGGGCTCCCAAATATCACCAAACATCTCCCTAAGCTCCTTGATTATCTCGTATCCATACATAGGCCTCCTCTTCAACGCCATCAAGATCAAGAACTGAACCGGGCTCAACCCATACTTACCCAACCTATAACCCCAGCCGAACATAGTAGACACCTACATAGTAGTCTACTACATAGTAGAGCTCTACCTAGTAATAAACAATAAACTATACAAGATACATAGCCAGCCACCCAAAGTATACAAACATAAACCCTTATCCCCCATAAAAACTAAATATCATATTTATGGAGGGGAATTGGGTAGAGAAATTCTTTATAGAGAAGGGAGATCTATTCCTAAAAATCCTCAATGCACATTGGGAGAGGGCAGAGAGAGAAGTAGAATACATAATCAAGCTCCTAGAAAAATATGGTATAAACCAAGAGTCCGAGATACTCGAGGTGGGATGCGGAAATGGAAGAATATTGATAAACCTAGCCAAGAAAGGATTCAAGAACCTACATGGAATAGACATATCACCCATATACATAGAGGATGCAAAAAAGAAGATGCGTGAACATGGAGTATCGAATATCGATTTCAAGGTCGGGGATGCCCGTAAATTAGATGAACTATATCCCGCGAAGAAGTTCGACGCCCTACTCTCCATATGGTCGACCGTATTAGGATACTACCAATCTCCCCAACAAGATATAGAGATACTGAAGAAATACAGGCATGTAGTTAAAGATGAAGGGTATCTATTTATACTCTTCACAGCCAACAGGGACTTCACAACACTCCTACAATCACTTGGGTGCAGCGGCGCATTCTACATAGACTATGGAGATTTCAGCGTCATAGAGCAACCCCAATTCAAGCATGAAGACTCAACCCTAAACTCGAAATGGATATTCTACCGAAAGAAGGAGAATGGAGACCTAGAGTATATAGATGAAGCAGAGGTCAGGCTAAGGCTCTACTCGATACACGAGGTAGTAAGCCTGGCTAAGGAAGCAGGCTGGACATATGTAGATGCATACAGATCCATCGCAACCCAAGAACCCTTCAGACCATCCATAAGCAGCCTAAACATAATATTCAAAGCCACATAAGGTTCTTGACTTCCCGTTCCTACCCAGACTACTCCCTAATCATAAATGCAATACCTACATTAACATAGATATTCAGCACCATAGTTACCGCCAACCTATCCAAAACATTATATACGTCTAGAACATCAGTAGCACGGGGGCCAAATAAACTAAATAGGGCATAGCCGCCCACCACCAGCACAGAAACGTTCACTCCAGCGGAAATGCATAAGAGATACGGCCCCAATAGCAAAAGCTAGATAGAGAGGGGAAAACAAACTATTCTTCATCTAAAGAATTAAATATAGTAATCTTAGCAAATATATTTTGGTTTTCTGGAGAAAAGGTTAGGCTCATGCCGTTCACACCCTTCCACCTAGGCCCGTTACTCGTAATAGGACTTCTACTGAGAAATAGATTACACGCACCCACCCTACTCATAGGGAGCATAATATTGGATGTAGAACCACTACTAGTACTAGTATATGGGCTCCCTTACCCCCTACACGGATATGCCCATACACTCATAGCCAGCCTCGCCATAGGTCTAGCTACCGGGTACATATTATACAAACTGGAAAGATTCCTAAGGATATTATGGCTCCCATTGAAACTCGAAACCAGAAACCAACTCAGTCTAAAAACCTACCTAGTGGCGGGAGCACTAGGCACCGTATCACATATACTTCTAGACACACCACTATATAGTGACATTAAACCCTTCTATCCATTTGGCGTAAACCCACTCTATAACCCGGGGCTAACAATCCTAATATATCAATCATGCCTACTTCTAGGCTCAATCGGATTAACATATTATATACTATTGCTATTCAGAGGTGAATAAGCGATGCTATATGGTTCTCAACACAGCTTTAAAGAGGCCAACCTCATAGCCAGAAACCCGGCAATAGACACCATCCAAAACCTCGACATCAACCAAAGGAAAGACCTCTCGGGCATAGGAGGAAAACTCATCAACACTGAAACCGAGATGAACATCTTTAAGCTCATCCCTTAGAGCCTCATAACCGTGACGCAGAACCCCAATGATCACAGCGACACCATCGATCCTCAAAACACTATGGATGCTCCTTAAAACACTTAGGGGGTCGGGGAAATGGTGAAACGCTAAGGTAGACATAACTACATCAAATCTATCGGGAACATCCAAACCAAGATACCTTGAATTGAGTCGGATACTCTCCTTGATTCTATCCGCTACACCCCACACTGCAACAATTCCCTTTCTAGAAAGGGCATCCAACATTCCAGGCGATATGTCCAACCCATATACATATGGATTGAAACCCATACCAGTAAGCATGTCCCTAACTCTCGAGGTGAAAGTCCCCGAACCAGCACCGACATCCAAGACAAACAACTCCCCCTTGACCCTAAACCGAGAATTTATGGGGGCGATGATCTCGCCCACTATCCTTTCTATGCACTCTTTACCAAGATATTCCTCTACGATAGCGTCTCTCTCCCGGGCTTCCCCATCGAAATGTTCCACTTGTTCAATAAGTATCGCAATATCTTCTTCAGTATACCCGAGCTCTTTCAGTAGGACCCTAACTTGATCAACGTCAATCACTTGATATCACCTCAAAGCCACGTTCCAAATCGTTTATTAAATCATCAAGATCCTCTATACCTACCGACACGCGGATCAAGCTGTCCCTTAACCCTATCTTAAGTCGCTCATCTCTACTAATCGAGGCATGAGTCATTAGGGCCGGAATCTCTATGAGCGACTCAACTCCACCGAGACTCTCAGCAAGAGAAAATATCTCTAGCGACTCTACAAACCTCTTCGCCTCCCTAAGCCCGCCCCTTATCTCGAAACTCAGCATGCCTCCATATCCATACATCTGCCTCTTAGCCAGCTCATGCTGAGGGTGGCTCTCCAACCCCGGATAATAAACCCTATCCACCATATCATGAGACTCCAGATACCTGGCAATATTCATCGCATTATATTGATGGCGCTCCATTCGAAGAGATAGGGTTTTAACTCCCCTTAGAACGAGCCAAGAATCGAATGGAGATAAGATAGCGCCGAGAGCATTTTGATGGAACTTGAGCCTCTTATATAACTTTTCGTCATTGGTGACTACAGCCCCACCAACCACATCCGAGTGCCCAGCGATATATTTGGTTACACTATGCACAACTATATCCGCACCCAGCTCCAGAGGCCTCTGAAAATATGGTGAAGCAAAGGTATTGTCCACCACAACCAACGTATCATGGGCATGAGCTATATCAGATATAGCCCTTATATCAGCCAACTTCATCAATGGGTTGGTGGGAGTCTCGACCCACACTAGCCTAGTATTATCCTGAAACGCCTCTTCCAAAGCCTCCGTAAACCTCAAATCCACATACGAAACCTCGATACCGAATCTCTCCATAACCTTGTTAAAAAGCCTTTTAGTCCCACCATATAAGTCATCAAAGGCGATTATATGATCTCCCTTACCCAAGAGAGACAGAATTATACTCGTCTCTGCAGCCATACCCGATGAGAATGCCAATGCATACCTACCATTCTCCAAGGCCGCCAACCGCTTCTCCAAGACTTCCCTAGTGGGGTTCCCCGTCCTAGAATATACATAACCTTTTTCCACATCCTCTAGCCGCTCCTTTGCAAATGTAGTAGATAAATGAATCGGCTCAACCACGTCACCAAACCACTTTCTAAACAGATCCCTACCAACATGAATTGCCTTCGTAGTAAACCCCTTCACCTCAAATCACCCAATACAACCTCATCATCAACCTCAAATCCATTCTTCAACATCCACTCATCATCAAAAAACTTTGTGAGGTAATTCCGGCCTGTATCCGGAAAGATAACCACAAGATTCACATCTCTAACACCCATACTCTTGACGTATTTTATTGCACCGTACAATGCAGAGCCTGATGACCCACCAACAAGCAAGCCCTCGAGCCGCGATAGAAGCCTAGCCATAGCAAATGAATGCTGGTCATCCACCACAACAATCTCATCAATCAAGTCCAAGTCAACCGTCTCCGGAAGAAGATCCTCACCAATTCCCTCCACCTTATATGTAGATACATATTTCAATGCTCGATCTAACGACAAACCCTCCTTAAGATGATGATAGACACTGCCCTCCGGATCAACACCAACCACTACGACCTCGGGCTTTCTCTCTTTAAGGAATTTAGCTACACCCGTAATCGTCCCCCCAGTCCCAATTCCAGCAACAAATATATCCACAGCCCCATCCAACTGCCTCCAAATCTCTGGACCAGTAGTCTCATAGTGAGCCATAGGATTATATTTATTGAAATATTGATTAGGTATGTATGCATAAGGATTAGGCTCGACCTCCAACTCCAAGTATCTCCGTAAACTTTCCACATCCTCCTCATCAACCATTTTCTGAACCATTTCCACGATATCGGTCAACTCATAATCATCTACCTGACGGTTCAAGGACCATATATAATTACGGAGCGCCTCAGAAACCTTATAGTACGAGAGAGGGTGTTCAGGCGGAACCTCAGTAGGCGTTCTAATCACATGACCACCGTAGGCACGTAGTATAAGCTCCTTCTCTAGACTCATCTTACGAGGCATAGTAAACACATTCCTAAATCCATAGACCTTAGAGACCAACGCCAAACCGATACCAGTATTTCCCGACGTCGGCTCAATAATGACGGCCCCAGGAACAACCAATCCCTCCTCGAGGGCATGGTTCAGCATATAGAGACCAATCCTATCCTTAACGCTCCCCCCGGGATTAAGGAACTCTAGCTTTGCATAAACTTTTACGCCCAAATTAAAGAAGCCTTCTATCCTCTTAAGCCTAACTAAAGGAGTATTGCCGATCAAACCAAGTACATCCTCATAAACATTTTTCGAGTTGGGTGTCAACATTCCGGCACAGCCAACACCTCGACTAATGGTAATTATAACTATGTTATAGATTAATCAAAATATAAACCCGTAATAACTATGAGATAACAGGTATACCTATAGTATATACCTACCCGGGGAACCCGAAAGTAAAAAGATAAAAAGTTTGGATTTGGGGTATAAACACTATCTCCGTTTGAGATACAGGACAACCACTATAATTGCAAGTATCACCACGAGAGCCAGCATTGGCGCCTGCTCAACATACCATGGGGTTGGTGGAATTATAACTGCGAAGCTAGAGGATTGCGCGACACCCTTAGCCCTAACGATGACCTTATAGAGGCCCTCCGTAGCATTACTTGGAACGGCAAACTGAGTCGAGAAGCTGCCGTCAGAACCGGTGGTTACACTAGTCGAGTATATCGTCTTACCATACGGGTCGTATAGAGTAATATCGACCTTCTCACCCGCTAATGGCTCATTAAGGGCCGTCTTGAGAGAACCGGATATAGATACGGTATCACCCGGCATATACTCCTCAGCGTCTGTAGATACATCGAGTATATACTCAAGTGGGCCAACATTAACTATCTCGGTCTTAGTCGTTCCATAAGCCTTGACCACGATCGAGTAGCTACCCGTCGGAGCGTTCTCCGGTATGGTATAGCTATATGAGAAGCTGCCGTCAGAGCCAGTTACTACAGTTGCAGTAGCCAGATCCCTACCTAACGGATCCTTAATACTGATAGATACGCTCCTATTCGCCAGTGGCTGCCCATCCTCAGTCTTCAGGAAACCACTTACCTCTATCGTCTCACCGAACATAAATGCATTCTTATTCAGTGATACACTCAATGACGGAGTGAAGGTCAGAGGCACCTCCCTAATGCCGTCTCCATCTATATCGATGAAACCTGCCTCATCCAATATTCTATTGGCCTCATCGACATTCACATAGATACTTGTATTTGCGTCTGGGTTCCACCAATACTCGTAGTTAGGTGCACAATACCAATCCGCAGGCCGACCCCAACCAAGCAGCAGCTCATTAACTATCTTGTCCTTATCGATAATCATTGCAATTGCCTTACGCACCACCTTCTCACTCAATGGATACCTCTTCAAGTTGAAGCCCAAGTAATAGAACGATGGTGACGGAGTCGAGAACAGCCTCAAGTTGGGGTCAGCAGCCACATCCCTGATAGATGCAGGTGGCACATACCAAGTCATGTAGTGAATCTCTCCCTTCTTCAAGGAGAGAAGCATCGCCGATGGATTCGTGATAATTGGGAATATAATCTCATCAAACTTTGGATACCCCTTCCTCCAGTAGTTTGGATTCTTCTTCAGCTTCACATACTCTCCGGGGACGTGCTCCACCCACATATATGGACCGGTTCCAATCATAGGTGGATTAGTTGTATTCCACTGGACATTCTCCCATAGATGCTTAGGTATCATCGGAAGCATCTCGGCTAGCTTCCTAGTATACCAAACATCAGTATCCTTCAAAGTAATCCTAACCGTATATGTATCGAGAACCTCAACAGACTCTACATCCTTAACGGCGTTCCACCACCATGGCGCATGATTCTCCTTCATATACTCGATAGTAAACTTAACATCCTCAGCAGTAAATGGAACACCATCATGCCAAGTAACATTCTGCCTCAAATATAGAGTATAGACCCTACCATCTGGAGAGACCGTGTAATTCTCAACGAGCCATGGAATCGGCTCATAATGCTCATCCATAACGAATAAATACTCATATATTAAGCTGAGTGGGTAGTCATCCCAAGTCGTACCACCGAAATCAACAATATTCTCCTTCCTCATGTCATCCATCAATGGCGCCTTGAATGTTCCACCACCCTCTGGCTTATCGGCGAAATAGGCCTCTTGAGCAGTAAAGAACCAGTGGATACCCCAAACACCAGTCCTCCAACCCATGATCTCAGCGCGGCCAGCTTCGACCATATCCCTCATGTAGAGCCCTACGATAGGCAGCTCCTGAGCCAGGATCTCTTGCATCTTGAATATTAACTGCCTCCTCTGCTCAGGATCAATGGTCTTAATAGACTGATTATACAGCTCATCAAAGGTGGCGTTTGAGAAGCCCTCCGGATTCATACCGCCTGGATAATACTCCCAAGATACATACCTATAGTAGTACCAAGGCATTATCGACATTCCCCAGCCGATTATATACATATCGAAGTCAAACTTATCGAATACCAAGTCAACCTCCGTACTGAAATCGACGGGCTTATTAATAATCTTAATGCCTATCTGTTTACCCCATTCACCAAGTAGGTCACCGATCCTTACCCTAATTGGATCATACGAGGGTGTCAACACAGTGAATACCAGCTTCTCGTACTGCTTCTGATACTGTGCACTAGCTGCGGGTAAAGCTGGCAGAAGGCTAACCAAGAATAGCGCTATAACCACCACAGGAACGACTTTTAAAGCTGGACTAGGCTTATACGCCATAAATTAATGTATATACTATCACTGTGATTTAAATCTTTTTGTAAAATTCAATAACTTAAAAGCAACGAAATATATAAATCTATGCTTATATTT
>WAMZ01000122.1 GCA_015522055.1 Candidatus Geothermarchaeota archaeon | reverse complement strand
GACATATAGAGGGGGCCTTCAATATGCCCCTATTCACAGCGAGCCTAGGGGCGCCCTTCGTCGCAAGATGGACCGCCCTACATTATAGGCAGATAGTCGATACCATCGTCGAGATGTTCAAAGTCGATGGCTTCGCCTTCCTGGAGGTAGTGACACCATGTATAATTTATACAGATATGAATAGAACGGATGCCGTGAGCTTCATGAGGATGTTTAAGCAGCGCGCCGTTATAGATCATGATGCTGACCTGAGGGAGGTCTCACTCTCCATGGATCCTGATAGGGAGATAGTGGTGGGGAAGTTCGTCCATAGGGATAGTGAGTCTTTCCAGACTAGGTATAGGAGGTTGATGGAGAAGGTTAGGGGTGGTTGATTTGGCTGAGCTCAAGATAAGGCTAATAGGGGCAGGTGGCCATGGAATACTGACCCTTGGTAGGGTCCTGGGTGAGACGGCAGTTAGGTATGGGAAGGAGGCGGTTATGACTATCGGCTATAGCCCGGCACAGAGGGGTGGGTGGAGCAGGGCTGATGTATTGATATCGGATTCTAAGATAGATTACCCAATATTCACATATCCAGATATATTGGTGGCAACTACCCAGGAGACCTATGACCTGGAGCTACCTAAGCTCAAGAGGGGTGGATGGCTAATATACGAGACATCTATAGTTGAGCCTAAGGATGCTCAAGACATAAATCAGGTTGGTATAAATGCCATTGAGAGGGCCATCAAACTTGGTAATAGGGTGGTGGCAAACATAATAATCCTCGGTTTCATGAATACACTCCTCAAGATATTCCCTGAAGACGTTGTCAAGGAGGCTATAGCGGCTAGGGTTAAGAAGAAGTATGTGGACCTTAATCTAAAGGCATATGAAGTGGGTAAAGAGGTTGCTTTGGAGTCGGTGGGGGTGGTCGAGGGTTGAGCGACACTATACTCGTTATAGGTGGGGGTATAGGTGGGATAAGGGCTGCATTGGATCTAGCTGAGGCTGGTGCCAGGGTTCTCCTAGTCGATAAGGGGCCGGTTATCGGTGGCCGTATGGCCATCCTGGATAAGACTTTCCCCACCCTCGACTGC
The DNA here is from genome assembly GCA_015522055.1 of Candidatus Geothermarchaeota archaeon. Taxonomy (GTDB): domain Archaea; phylum Thermoproteota; class Nitrososphaeria; order Geothermarchaeales; family JDFR-13; genus WAMZ01. The sequence continues at coordinate 6,313 of WAMZ01000122.1, read as the reverse complement.
TCGATCTGTATCGAGGGTCCATTGATAGGAGAGGTTATTAGGCATCCAAATATCGAGGTCATTACTCTAGCTGAGGTCATAGGCTTGGAGGGTGAGCCAGGCGACTTTAAGGTCAAGATATATCAATATCCAAGGTATGTAACCGAGGACTGTACAAAATGTGGGAAATGTGAGGAGGTATGTCCAGTTACGGTGCCCTTTGAGGTTGATGGTGGTAAGGGACTAAGCCTTAGGAAGGCGATCTATATACCATTTCCACAGGCCGAGCCAGGTGTATACGTAATAGATATCGATAACTGCCTGAATGATCCGCCGGGATACTTCCCATGTGATAGGTGTATACGTGTATGTGAGAGGGATTGTATAGATTTCTCTATGACTCCAAGGGTTATAGAGAGGCGTGTGGCGTCTGTTATAGTGGCCACTGGCTATGAATTGTTTGACCCCTCTGGCATGGTTAGATACGGCTTCGGGAGGATCCCGGACGTCGTCACGAGTATTGAGTTCGATAGGATGCTCAACGCATCGGGTCCGAGTGGTGGTGAGGTTCTGAGGCCTAGCGACCATAAACATGCGCATAAAATACTATTCATTACATGTGTGGGTAGTAGGGATATACATAATGTAAAGTATTGTAGTGGATTCTGCTGTATGTATACCTTGAAGCATGCACTCCAGGCTAAGCAGCATGGCGTTGAGGATGTAACCTGCTTGTTTATGGATATAAGGGCTTATGGAAAGGGGTTCGAGGACTTCTACTGGAGGGCTAAGAAAGAGGGAATCAAGATCACCAAGGGCAGGCCCTCCCACCTAAGCTATGTAGATGGGAAGGTTAGGGTGAGGTACGAGGATACCAATGAGGGTAGGGTAGTCGAGGATGAGTATGATATGGTGGTTTTGGCTCCAGCGGTTCTACCGAGTGGCGGGAATAGGAGATTGGCTGAGGCGCTTGGTATAGAGCTTGATAAATATGGATTTATAAAGGCTGGAGTCAATGGCGACCCCGTTGCAACGACTAGACCAGGTGTATATGTATGTGGCTCTGCATCCGGCCCCAAAGATATATGTGATACTGTCCAGGAGGGCAGTGCAGCCGCTATAAGGGCCTTGTCACACATACCGGAGCTGAAGCCTGGTAAGGAGGAGTTTGAGGAGAAGATTAAGGATGTACATCCACCTAGGATAGGTGTATTTGTATGCCACTGTGGAAGTAACATCGCTGGTGTGGTTGATATCAAGAAGGTTATGGATAGTGTGAAGGATATCCCTGGAGTGGTGCATGTTGAGGACCTTAGATTCGCATGTTCAGCAGCATCTGTAGAATATATAGCTAACCTTATCCGGGAGAAGAGGTTGAATAGGCTTGTTGTCTCTGCATGTAGCCCAGCTACTCATCTAGAGGTTTTCAGGACGGCTGCTAAGATGGCTGGACTCAATCCATACCTTGTTGAGATGGGTAATATTAGGAATCTCGATTCATGGGTCCATGCAAATGAGCCTGATAAAGCGACCATAAAGGCTATCGACTACACATTGGCGGCTATTGAGAGAAGTAAGGCGCTGAGCCCACTGGAACCTATAATCGTCCCAGTAGTTAAGAGGATCCTCGTCGTCGGTGGAGGAATAGCCGGGCTCTTTGCAGCGGCGGCTGCGGCGAAGGCAGGTATAGAAACTATATTGGTAGAGAAGGAGGACGAGTTGGGTGGATTGGTAAGGAATCTATATAAGATTGCCCCTACAGGTATATCGGGTGAAGAACTTGTTAGATACGCGGTTAAAGAGGCTGAGGAGAGCGGTGTAAAGATATATACTGGTACAGAGGTCGAGTCTGTTGATGGCTTCGCCGGCCAGTTTAAGGTGAAGCTCTCCAATGGGGCCGAGGTCGAGGTCGGCGCGATTATCTTGGCTACTGGAGTAGTCCCCCATGTCCCGGTGGAGTGGCAAGGGCTTGGTGACGGGAAGCTATTGACCAACCTCGACTTGGAGAGGATGAGGTACGAAGTAGATGGTGATAACATAGTATTCATATCATGTGTCGGTTCTAGAAGGGATGGAAGGGGATGTAGCAGATACTGCTGTACATCGATGATGCACCAAGCACTTGAGCTTAGGAGGAGGGGTAAGAATGTCGTTGTATTCTATAAGGATATAAGGACTTATACTAAGGAGGCGGAGGAGCTTTATAGGGAGGCTTTGAGGGAAGGCGTCCTATTCATAAGGGTAGACCCGGATAAGCCTATGGAGGAGCTTGTAAAGATATCTGATGGCGCGGTTAGGGCTAGGGACCAGCTCATAGCTGATGAGGTGGAGGTGCCTGCAGACAAAGTAGTACTGGTCCTCGGGATAGATCCCAATAGGGAGGTAAAGAATATTACTGAGGCCCTAAAGGTCTCTGAGGATAGGGAGGGCTATCTGATGGAGGCCCATCCTAAGCTCGGGCCTGCTGAGAGTATGGTGCCCGGCATCTTCCTCGCCGGCTCGGCCCAGGGGCCGAAGATGGTTGAGGAGACGATAAGCCATGCCCTAGCCGCTGCTTCCAAGGCGGTGTCCCTATTGAGCAAGGGGTATATCGAGCGTGAACCTATAATTGCGCAGATAGACCAGGATAAATGTATAAAGTGTGGTGCATGTATGAGGGCCTGTACATATAACGCGATAAAGGGTGAGGTTAGGAAGCATATATATGTCATTCCAGCGTTGTGTGAGGGTTGTGGAAACTGTCTCGGCGAATGCCCAGTAAACGCTATTAGGATGCCTGGCTTCAACGATGAGGATATATTCAAGATGATGGAGGCCATGCTCAAGGAGGAGCCGATGAAGAAGCCCATCGCATTCACGTGCTACTGGTGTTCATACGCCGCTGCAGACAATACAGGTATATTTAAGATACAGTATCCTTCATCCCCAAGGCTAATAAGACTACCATGTTCAAGCAGGGTGAATTGGAGGTTGGTTAAGAAGGCATTCATGTTGGGGGCCCCCGCAGTAGCAATAACAGGGTGTAGGATAACCGAGAGTGGGAGCGACTGCCACTACCAGTGGGCCAATAGGAGTACGGTCAAGAGGTATAATAGTATGAAGAGGATTATTGAGAAGCAGGGTATAAGGAGTGACCGCCTCATACTCAGCCTATTCGGTGCACCGGAGGTCGATAAATTCGTTGAGACTATGAGGAGGCTACATGAGATTGCCCAGACGGTTACTGAGGATGAGATCAAGGAGACGATTGAGAAGTTGAGTAAGATTAAGTGAGGGTGGTGGAGGGTATGATTAGGGTTGATTTCGAGAATAGGAAGAGGATAGCTGAGGCGGCCAATGGAGAGCCCTATAAATGTTTCCAGTGTGGGACGTGTACCGTGAACTGTGTATTGGGTGATGTAATCCCCGTTAGGAGGGAGATTAGATATATCCAGCTGGGGGTGGTGCCGAGCGACGGCGGTATATGGAGATGCGTGACATGTAATTTCTGTAGGAGTCAATGCCCCAGCGACGTAGATATAGCAGCTATATTCAGGGGATTGAGGAGGATTAACTATGATGAGAAGCGTTCTCCCGAGGAGTTGAATGAGGTTCTATGGAGGGTCTACGAAGAGGGTAATCCCCTTGGATCACCTAGGGGGGAGAGGTTCGCATGGCTAAATAGATTGGTGGCGAATCCAAATCCAGATGTAATGATATATACATGTTGCTTGGCCGCCTACGACAAGAGGGGGCAAGATATACTGAATAAACTCATCGATATATTGAATAAAGCTGGTCTCGAGGTTGGTGTATTTAGGGACGGATCATGCTGCGGCGACATTGTTTACCATATAGGTGATGACTATTTCTATGAGGAGATCGTCAATGAGAATGTGGAGAAGCTTGAGAACCTAAAACCCTCGGTTGTATTGACGGTCTCCCCACATGTATACCACAACCTCGTCAACCTATACCCGAGGTATGGAGGTAAGATATCGGCTAAAGTGATGCACCATACACAGTTCCTCTATGAGATTATCAATGAGGGGCGGCTAAAACCCAATAAACTGGATGCCAGACTCACCTACCACGACCCATGCTACCTAGCGAGATACAATGGTATAGTGGAGGAGCCGAGGGGAATCATCGAGGCTATCGACGGCATTGACTTCGTTGAGATGCTCCACAATAAATATGAGACTCTATGCTGTGGAGGGGGCGGGGGTGGAATATGGACGGAGAATATGGAGGCTAGGAGGGCTACTAGGGATAGGCTCATGGAGGTGGCTGAGGCTGATACAGATACTATGGTAACATCATGTCCTTATTGTATCAGGATGTTTGAGGACGAGGCGAAAGTCATGGGTTCCGACATTAAGGTACTGGATGTTATAGATGTTCTCCATAGCTCATTGGGTTAAGATATTTTTCAGCCTAGATAATCAAATATAATAGATGTGGCGTCTGGGGTGGGGGGTTTGGAGGAGATATGGGTATTTATTGAGCAGGATGATGGAGTTATAGAAGAGTCGTCATTGGAGGTTCTCTCTAAGGCATGGGAATTAGCGGATAAGGGTGGATATGGTGTATCCGCTATATTGATGGGGAGCGGCTTAGCGGACAAGGCTAGGGATGTAGGTAGATATGGGGCTCATAAAGTATATTATATCGACGACGCGAATCTCAGGAGTTATAGTAGCGAGCTCTATCCAATGGTTATGGAGTGGCTTATAAAGAAATATGACCCAAATACCGTCTTGTTTAGCGCCACTAGGAATGGTAGGGATCTAGCCGGGAGGATAGCCGTCAAATTTAAATCCGGGCTACTAGCCCACGTTATTGAACTAGGGTTTGATGAGAATGGGGACTTGGTAGGTAAAGTCCCTGGGTTTGGGGGTAATATCGCGGCAGTAGTCAAATGTGTAGATAGTAGGCCACAGCTAGCCACCGTGACCCCGGGAGTATTTGAGGCGAAGGATGTTGGGGCAGAGGCCGAGTTAAAGGTAGTTACGCCGGATATGGAGCTTAAGCCTAGAAATATACGTATAGTTTCTAAAGAGAGGGGAGAATATTTGGATATATCCAAGTCGGAGAGGGTCGTAGTCGCCGGGATGGGGACTGGGGGCAAGCTAGATATGGTAAGGGAGTTGGCTAAACTTCTAAATGCCGATATCGGCGTCACTAGGCCATTAGCCGATATTGGAGTGGCTCCTAGGGATATACAGATTGGCTCCACGGGAGTGACATTGAAATCTAAATTGGCATTTATCCTTGGTGCAAGCGGGGCTCCCCACTTCACCAGTGGTATAAAGGATTGCGGAGTAGTTATAACGGTTAACAAGGATCCTGAGGCACCGATTAAGGATTATTCAGACTATCTGGTGGTGGGTGACATCTTTGAGGTTATTCCAAGGCTAATCAAGTTATTAAGGGGTGAGGAAATTGCTTAGGAACATTATAGTTGCAATGAAAGTCGTGCCTAAACCAGAGGAGGTCTCTTTCAATCCCGAGACTAAAACCGTCGATAGAAGTAAAGCTAGAAACGAGATAAACCCAGCCGATAAGAATGCGTTGGAGCTTGCATTGAGGCTGAAGGAAAAATATGGTGGGAAGGTAATCGTCGTCTCCATGGGGCCACCCATATGGGATAAATATTTAAGGCTGGCCGTCGCTATGGGGGCCGACGACGCAATATTAATTAGTGACAGGGCATTGGCGGGTTCAGACACGTTCCCAACGACACTAACACTAGCCACAGCAATAAAGAAAATAGGAGACTACGACATAATATTATGTGGTGAGGAATCGTCAGATGGCGGCACGGGCCAGGTCCCACCAGGTATAGGTGAATGGCTGGGAATACCCCACGTCACATTCGTAAGTGATATATTTGAGGTCTCAGATGATGGATGGGCTAAGGTCAAGAGGACTATAAAGGGCGGCCACGAGATACTGGAGGTCAAGCTACCATTTATAGCCGCGGTCGAGTTGGGCTGTAATACACCTAGATTCCCCGACTTCAGGAGGAAGAGGTGGGCAGATAGAGAGTTCCAGCTAACTGTATGGAATATCGCTGACTTAGGATTGAATCCTGAGGAAGTTGGATTGAAGGGCTCCAAGACTATAGTTGTTGATTTAGAGGAAGTTAGGCCGCCCGAAAGGAGAAGGGAAATATTGACCGGCGAACCAGATGATTTGGCAAAGAAATTATATGAACTACTCAAGGAATATCTATAAGTAACATGTAGTTTCAATCTAAATTATTTATTATTAAAACTCTGATAAATTATTGTATTTTAATGATTATCTAGCTTTTAATCTTTAAAATCCATTGTCAAATGATAAATATTTA
>WAMZ01000121.1 GCA_015522055.1 Candidatus Geothermarchaeota archaeon | reverse complement strand
GTTAGGCTTGGAGACACTGTCGTAGTTGCTGGAGTAAACTTCGAACTTGGAACACCATTCCTCGACACCCCAAACAAGGCTATACTCCTCGTCGAGGGAGAGATCCTTCCAACAGCCTCTGTAGAGGCTGAGGCTGGGCCTCCAGATGAGCATGAGATAGAGATAAGCAGAGTTGTAGATAGGGGTTTAAGAGAGAGTGGAATGATAAACTTTGAGAAGTATGTCATCGTCCCTGGAGAGACTGTCATCAAGATATTTGTCGACTTTAACATAATTAATGACGATGGTAACATCATCGACGCAGCCAATCTGGCTGCAGTATCTGCGTTGGCTACGGCTGAGATGCCTAGCATCGAATATATCAAGGAGAATTTGGAGGAGGTTAACAATATAAATATAAAGAAGATTCCTAGGGAGCCCTTTAAAGTTGAGGAGATACCTATAGCCAATACGATAGGTATATTCGAAGGCAAGGTTATAGTGGATCCTGATGCGGCTGAGGAGGAGGTTGCAGATACATTGATCACCTTCACCCACTTAAGTACTGGTGAGATATGTAGCATCCAACTGCTTAAAGGCGGCTTGTCATATGAAGAGGTATTTAAGACTCTCGATATAGCCTACCAGAAGAATCTTGAGCTTAGGGAAATCCTTAAGAAGCATGGAGTAACACTATAAATTTAAGTGTCTAGATAAACACTTTATAGTCGAGGTGGAGAGGAGTGGCTAAGAAGAAGATGCCTAATATAGCAGGTAGATTCGGCCCAAGATATGGATCTACATTAAGGAAAAGATGGAACCTTATAATGATTAAGAAGACATCACTCTATGAATGCCCCCAGTGTATGCATAAAAAGCTTGAGTGGGTCTCAGTAGGCATCTGGAGATGTAGGAAGTGTGGATTCACAGTAGCTGGAGGCGCATATGAGCCGTTCCTATCGAGAAAGGTACGCTAATTACTAATCTAGGATATCCATCTCCTTGAATAGATATTTCAACCCTTCTTTTCTTATTGGGGGATAGCGATTGTAGTCTTAATAACCACATCTAGAAGGCCTACAAGGAGGATAATAAGGCTTGCAAAGGAGTTATCATGGGTAATCCCAAACTCTCTAAAGATAAATAGGGGGAAGAGGAGCCTCAGGGACCTCACCGACTATATGATTAGAAAGGGGTACACACGTCTAATCATTATAGAGGGTTGGAAGGGGAATCCCCGTAGGCTAAAGCTTTATTCACTCCTATATGGAAGGCTTGAGAATGAGATGACAATCCTACTGTCCGGACTATCACTCCAAGTAGATAAGAAAATGAATAGGAAGTTGAAGACATTAGCTATAGAGGATGATGGAGCCGAGGAAAGTAGAGAGATGAGGGGATATCTTGTCGAGTTTCTAGGCTCGGAATACCTTATAGACCCTAGGAGGGAGGGTGAAGATGGGAAGATGCTGATTAAAAATATGGGGGACTATCTTGTAATCGAGTTCTACGGTGGTGATAAAAAGCTTATCTACCCAAGGATAAAGGTGGAAAGATGGATTGTAAATATAGGATAAGGATTAAGATAGATTTAGATGAGGAGTATCAAGAGATTATAGGGAGAGTCTTCCTTGCTGATGCGGAGAGGGAGGGTTGGAAGATCCAAAGGGATGAAAATACCCTAGTTATAGAGATACCAGAATTAAAGAGTGAGGCGCAGGCCCGGGGGATAATAAACAGCATACTCAGGCAGTTGGAGGTCCTCTATAAAGCCTTGTCTGAACTTTAATAATAAATAGAGGAAGTCTTATATAGTGATGGATATGAGGAGAGAGATTCCACCTAGGGTTCAGCAGCTCCTAAAGCAGCTTAATGATATGCAGAAGACATATCAGAATATAACTCTACAGAAACAGCAGATAGAACTCTCACTAATTGAGACAAAAAATGCTTTGGAGGCCATCAAGAAGAGTGACGACAAATATGTCTATAGGATTGTAGGCGGTGTGTTCATCAGGCTTGATAAGGAGGAGGTCCTCAATGAGTTGGAAGAGACTGTAAAGATTCTACAGACGAGGGTTGATATTCTCTCGAATCAGGAGAAGAAGCTTGTTGAGGATATGAAGAAGATAGAGGAGGATATACAGAAGGAGATGGGTGGGAGACCACAATAGAGTACAAATATTGAGTAGTCATTATATTTAACTACTTGTACGATTGTAATAACTTGAAGAGTATGAATAGGCTTTTAAAGAGGCTTCTATCCATACCACGGGACAAGGGAGTATGTATATTGACACATAGAAGGGCGGATCCTGATGCGGTTGCATCCGCCCTACTCCTCAAAAAATTCTTCACATATATAGGGTTCAAAAGGATATTCATCCTCCATCCCGAGGGTATCTCAAGAAGGACATTAGACCTTCTATATAGGCTTGGTGTAAACTGGCGTTATCAAGAGGATATAGATGGCTCGGATGAACCCACGTATATCGTGGTTGATACAGGCTCACCAGAACTTCTAGGTGACTATCTTAGATATGTCGAGAGAGGTAGAGAAGTGATATGGATTGACCATCATCTCCTCAAAGAGGAGAAGAGGAGCTTCGAATACTACGTCGATGAGAAAGCCTCTTCAACAATCGAGATTATAATGGACGCAATAATGCCCATCTACAGCCTCAACAATCTAAAGGAGGGAGAGGCGAGATTCTTAGCCTCCGCCATCTATATAGAGACGAAGGGGTTGAGCATAGCCAGCCATAGAGCTATGTACTGGATATTCTACATCCTTAGAAGATTTGGAATATCTATAAGGGATATTCAGAGAAATATTGTCTTCGAGACAGACACTTCATATTATCCAGCTGTAATAAAGGCATTGGCAAGAGCTAAATGGTTTGTAACCGGCCCTACTAAATACTATATAATCGTTACACATTCAAGTGGATACCAAAATATAATCTCGGCTACATTTCAGAGGTTGGGGGTAGACCTATCCATTATATATTCTTATAAGAAGGGAATGAAGATTCACTTGAGATGTAGAGAAGGAGGTATAGAGAGGATACACGACAAGTTGATCCATGAGATTCTAGAGAGATTAGAGAGGAAGGGTGTTAAGCCCTCACATGGAGGGCATAGGAAGCTCTACAATATAGAGGTTACAGGAAGGAGGTTTAGACGGGACTATATCGAGAGGATAATTATAAATGCATTGAAAAACACGGTTAGAGGGTTTGGGTATAGCATAGGTGAGATAAAAAGTTGACCGTAGAGAATGAAGTCTTAATAGAACTTAGGGATATATGGTTCAAATATGAGGGGCAGAAGGACTATATACTAAAGGAGATTAATCTCCAGATAAGACGTGGAGATATACTACTACTCCTAGGAAAGAGTGGCTCGGGGAAGACAACCCTAGCCAGGATAATCACAGGATTAATTCCACATTTCTATAGGGGGGAGTTGAAGGGAGAGGTAATTATAAATGGTAGGTCCACCATTGAGATGCCTATCTATGAGATTGCCGACTATGTAGGTCT